>JBDLHW010000003.1:0-26678 GCA_039715155.1 Campylobacterota bacterium
TCAGTATCATGCAATGGCAGCTCAGATTAGAGATAGCCAGACATTACAAGAAGATATTGCAGTTATATTTAGAAATAACTCCTCTGCAGACGGTATAGAAGTAGGGCTGCGTGAGCTTGGGATTCCATGTAAACGTAAGGGTGGAACCAGCTTTTTTGACTCACGTGAGGTAAAAGCTATTTTAGACCTCTACACTCTGCTTGTAAATGAATCAGATATGATGGCGTTTATACATCTTTTTGAGTTTGCTCGCGGTGTAGGGAGTGCTATGGCCAAAGAGATATACTTAGCTCTCAAAGCACTCGGTCAAGGGAGTATCTTTTACGGTCTCTATGCTCCTGATGAATCGATGAGAAATCCTTTCGAAAAACGTAAACTCAACCATCAGCTTGGACTTTTTGATGATTTTTTAGAGCTTGGTGCTGTAGGGAAATATGCAAAACTTGGATTTGAGTCTAAGTTTATGAAAAATCCAGTTTTAAAGCATCCGAGACTTACAAAAGAGAGTGCGACTTTTCTTTATAACTTTTATCTTCTGTATCGTGATTTAAAGGGGATAAAACAGCCTAGAACTATTGTAAGAAAGATAGCTGCTTCTGAGTTGTATAAGTATATATCTGATGTTTTAGCGACAAAAAGAGCGACACTTAAAGATGGTAGTTTGGATGAGAAACAAAAAAGCGAATCCCTTATTCGCATAACAAGAAAAATGGCTCTTTTAGAAGAACTTTCAAAACCATACTCTGAACATGATAGGTTTTTAAACGCAATGATACTTGGTTCTTCTGATTTGACACAAGGGGAGGGTGTAAATCTCTTGAGTGTTCACGCTTCAAAAGGTTTAGAATATAAAGAGGTTTATGTAGTTGACTTGATGGACGGACGTTTTCCAAATCGCAAACTTATGCAGAGAGGTGGTTCACTCGATGAAGAGAGACGACTCTTTTATGTTGCAGTGACACGTGCAAAAGATATTTTATACCTCAGTTATGCAAAATATGACAAGATTAAAAAGCAGAACTTTATGGCGTCTCAGTTTCTGTATGAGGCTGGATTGGTACCAAAAGATGAGGCCTATAGAGCCTTAGTTCTTAAAGATATGGACAAAGGGGAAGAGTGATATTCCTACTCTGCTCTCATCTTTCTAACTTCTATAAAGTAAGAGTGACCTAGATAAATCACATAAAACACTGATGCAAAAAAGATTACAAAAGGTATAAGTGAGATTAGGTAGAGTCCTAAAGTCTTTAGTCTTAGAGTTGTAGCGTTAAAATATTTTATCTGTTTAGACTCTTCTCTTGTAGCAATTGTAGAAGCTACATCGTAGGTTATCACTTTATGGAAAAAGTAATAGAGCGGAAAGTTAAATGCAATGATATTGAGCAGAGGTATGAAGTAGAGAGGTACAAAAAGTATAAAGAGACCTATCATGACAAGTGCCCATTTTGTAACTAAAAATACTCCCTCCGCAACATTTGAGTGACCTGTCATCTCTACGTCTTGATAGTGTCTTATCTGTAACTCTTTTAATATTGTCGGTGTTAAAAACCCTATAACAATCAGTGCAACAAAGATAGAGAAATAGAGCGTTAAAAAAGTACCGATTGTATAGACCAGAAAAGTTGCTATCCAAGATGTTACAGCAGAACTCATGAGAAACTTTATAAGTGTAGTGCCTTCAAGTGTGGCTTGAAAATTCTCTGTATGAGAAACTCCATTCTCTATAGTAGTTTGTGAAGTCTGAACATCCATACTCCCTAACTGCTCTAACCCAAAACCAGCCACAACAAAGAAGAGAACATACATGATTAGCATAGAGAAGATGAACGGAAGTATAGAGTACTTCAGCATCTTTGATGTAAAGAGGTCTTTTATGCTTAGAGAGAGAACGCTTGTTTCGCTATTCATTACAGACTACTCTCTATGATAGTTATTGCGTTTGAGATATCTTCTTCACTCATTTTTCCAGACTTATAAAAAAGAAGCTCTCCGCGTTTAGAGAAGATAAGTATATTTGAAGCATCATCTTCAATTTTCCACTCATTTACAAGTACACTATTTTTATCTTTTACGTAGATAGTGTCAGGAAATTCCTCCTGTTTACTTTCTAAGATAGATTCAATCACAAAGTTAGGTTTCCAAGTAGCGGCAAGATTTATAATAGCTAGAGAGCCGTAGTCACTTCTGTTGTATTTTTTCTCTTTGAGAGTTGCTGAGAACTCATTGTTTGTATCTTTCTCATCCGGGTCTACATAGAACATTACATAGACTTTATCCACTACTGTAGATGAGTCCCAAGCACTTCCATCTAAAACCATCCCACCGTTATCACCATCTATCACTATACTTCTTGGAACTTCTCCAAGAGTAACTGCTGATAAATTCAGTGCCATTAGTGCCGATAAGAATAAGGTTTTTATTTTCATAGTTTGCTCCATAGTTTCTGATTTAGTTTTAACTCCTCTACGATACCTATCGCTAAGTGTAGAGTTTGAACATACTCCATTGCTATTTTATACTTTAATAGTGAATGAAATATAGATGGTTCAAAGAGGTCTTTATTGTACTCTATAGCCAAATGGATATGGTTTCTGACAAAGGAGATAGAGACAGGGTGATTAGACTTTTTTTGAAAGAGAAGCAGCTTCTCCATTAGAGAGTGTGAAAGAATATATCTAGCTTCTACCTGGTCGGTTCCATACACAACAAACTCTTTTTCAAACTTTGGGTCATCCATCTTTATAAGGTCTGCACGTGAGAGGTTCTTTGACTGTAACCAGTTGCCAATCAAATCACCAAAACTGCTCTGGGCACTATCAGGGAGTACTACAGTCTTACCGTGAAAACTTTTGTTAAACTCTGCAACGATGAAAAGACCTTGAAAAATTGTACTCCAGTTATCTTTACCTTTAGAGTTTCTATGTCTTTTTTCAGCATGAAGGTCAGAGAATTTGATTCTTATGCCATCTATATGACCATGCACATAATCATTTCCATTAATCCTGTCTACCGATGAGGTGTAGATCTCAGAGCGTTCAAAAAGCATCTGTGTTATATGTGTCTCACTTGAGTAGTTGAGGTTAGAATCTATGGCGTTTATGAGAGGTGAGATTATGTTGGCTTTGAAGTCTTTGACATAATCTTTTGTAAGCATTTTATAGATAATACCGCCAAGGGCAATATATGCAAAACCAAAAAAATATATAGCATCTCCGGATTCGAAAAATGAAGAGGGTAGAGCCATAAAGATTAGAAAAAAGATAAAGGTAAAACCAATACCCACAAGAACAATCCTATAGCGCAGGTGTTTTCTCTCTTTATCCAACTCTTCTAAAGTTGGGAAAAGGTTTTCATAGTAAAAATCAGTTAATTCACTTACTGTTTTCATCGTTTATTCAAACAACTCTTTTACGTTAACATTTTTTCTTTCACCCTCAGTGATTTCAAACACCTCTTTGCGTCTGTAGTTCATAGCAGAAGCCATCATGTTTGTAGGTATCATCTCTATTGCATTGTTGTAATCTGTAACAGCTTGATTATATGCACGACGTGAGGCTGCTATCTGCTCTTCTACTTCATTTAAAGAGCGTTGCAGGTGCATTACATTTTCATTTGCTTTTAAGTCAGGGTAGTTCTCTACGGCAACCATAATAGAACCAAGTGCCGAAGTTACTTTTGCATCAAGAGCGATTTTGTGTTCATCTGAGATATTTGGCTTGCTTGCTTCTGCACGAAGTTTTGTCACTTCAGTTAAAAGAGATTTTTCATGCTCCATATATTTACTAACAGTTGCAACCAGATTTGGGATGAGGTCGTAGCGTTTTTTAAGCTGAGTATCCACACTTGCGAATATATTTTCAACTTGATTTTTCTTTGAGACTAATGAGTTGTACATAAGAATTAATATAATTCCCACCACCAATAACACAATCATACTTGTTGACATTCTAAGTCCTTTTATATTTATAAGGATATTCTATCATAAAATGATGATTAACTGCTTACGATGATTTTGTACCCTGTTCCATAACAGTTCTCTATAAAATAATCCTCTGTATTGAAACGTTTGAATATCTTTTTTCGTAATCTGGATATGAGTTGAACAACATTGTTACACTTAGAGTCTGAAGACTCATTTGTATCAAATATATTCTCTTGTATATCGCAGGCAGTTAAGTATTTGTTCTTATTCTCTATCATGGTCTGAATGATTTTTGTCTCATTTTTTGTCAGTTTAATATCTTCATCTTTATAAAAAAGGAGAGACTCTTTTGCATTCCAAAAGTAGTTTTTTGGAAGAGTAAGCAGAGATGAGGAAGGTATTGATTTTATGATTTTTTGTATACTCTCATCCAGCTGTTTATGCGTCACAGGTTTTACAAGATAGCCAAAAAGTCCTAGGTTTACCGCTTTAAGAAGTTTCTCTTTATCTGAGTGAGCACTGATGATCAGAAGGGTTATCTCATCGTCACTCTCTCTGATTTTAGAAGCCACATTTAAACCATTCATTCCAGGTATAGAGATATCTAAAATAGCTACATCAATACTATTTTTCTTATAAAGCTTGAGAGCTTCATTGCCATTGTCCGTTGTTATTACTCTCTCAAAATATGTCTCAAAAATCTCTGTAAAATTTTCTCTTACAACTTGGTCATCTTCTACATACAAAAGTGTTAAATCATTTCTCATAATATAATCCTAAACATGGCACCGTCATTGATATTTTTTACCTCTATAGAACCTTTAAGGTGGTCCTCTAAAATAATCTTACTCAAGTAGAGCCCAATCCCGCTACCGGGTTTTTTCTCTTTAGTCGTATAGTGCTCATTAAAGATAAATGGAAGAGACTCTTCATCTATTCCCCCAGCATTATCAATAATATCAATATATATTTTTTCATCCTGCATATAACCGATTATTTTTATAATCTTTATCTCATTTTCACTGCGTTTAAACGCCTCTTTAGAGTTTTGTAAAATATTTAGTATGATATGCAAGAGTTCATTCTTATAGATACTTATCTTTTTTGTGAAGTTTAAATCTGTAGAGATAGTTATCTCTTTTGTCATCGTATCATCAACAGAGAGTTCTATTGCTTTTTGTATAACAACTGCGACGTCACACTCTTTGGCAACAACACTAGGGTTAAAAAAGTCTTTAAAGTCATCTATAGTATCACTTAGAAAAACAGTGTTTGAGTTTATTTGCGAAATCTTTTCACTCAGCTCTTTGGTTGGTATTTTGGAATTTTTGCCTATTTTAAACTCTAAAAGTGAAGTGATAGAGGTGATTCTGCTAAGTGGCTGTTTCCACTGATGAGTAATGGCACTAATCATATCACCGAGTTGTGCCTTTTTATTCTTAGAGATGATAATCTCTTTTTGGTCTCTAATCTTCTGTTCTAAAATTTTGATGTTGTAGTGCATAAGGTATGAGAAGAGCAGACCCTCTATAATCAGACCTATACCACCGGAGTGAAATGTGAAAAAGTTCATCTCAATGGCACCTGACATAGCAAGGATTGTGATTATCATACCACTCATATAAAAAAGATAAGCAATTGAAAATATTTTTGCCAGCGGATGAGAGGTTTTAAAAAGATAGTAACCAAGATATAGAACAATGGACAAGGTATATACAAAGATATATTTAAAAACCTCAATAGCAAATGTTAAATCTATAACTAAAGCGATAGCTACATTAATCATTACGAGATAGAGAACACTATTGAGTAGATGGTCTATTTTTTTATTCATCTCTTTTGTATTGAGAACCTGTTTTAGGAATAGAGCTAAAAAGGCAGCCATCAAAATAGCAGTTATATTAAACCAGTATGTTTTCTCTCCATAAAAATGAAAATGACTAAAAAGCAGACCATATTTATACATAAGGCCGATGGCAGGTGTTACCATATAAAGAGCATAAAATAAAAACTCTTTTCGTTTGTTAAAGAAGTATAAAGTAGCATTGTAAAATGCTAATGTAAGCATTATAGATATAATTACTATAGAGTAAAAATGTTCATCTACAAGTGCTTGAGTAGAGGATTTTTTATCGTAAATATTTAAGTTGAATAGACTGCTTACCATAGGGCTGTTTTTTATAAATATAGTTGATTCACTCTTTGGAGGTATCATCATCTCATAAACTAATGTATTTCCTGTGAGTTTATTAGAAGATTTTTCTTCTAATATATTGTATCTCTCTTGGTTTACTTGTTTACCATTAGAAAATTCAAAGATGTTAATCTCTCTAGAGAAGTAGGCAAAGCGGTTGTGTAGAAAAACCTCTTTTTGGACCTTGGTGATATTTTTTAAATCTATTTTATACCATGTAGTACCAATCTTACCACTAAAGGCGTGTCTGTTACTGATACCATTAAACTGCATATTTCTTATAGTTTGAATAGTGTGTGAACTGTTCTTATCAACCAGATAAGAGATATTAAAATCTTCTATTTTTTTATCTATATAGTTCAGCTCTATAGTAGATGCATTTAGAAAGGTAAATATTGATAAAAAAATAAGGATTTTAAACATAGTTTACTCTTTTACCGTGTTTCTTCCACTATGTTTCGCATCATATAGAAGAGTGTCAGCTTTAGAGACTAAGCTATCAAGAGTACTGTTTGAAAGCATATCGGAGATACCCGCAGAGATCGTCAAGTTTCCTACTCTTGGAAAGTTATATACCTCTATACTTTTTCTAATGTTTTGCGCTAGAGAGTATGCATGTTCTAAATCAGTTTTAGGACAGATTATCATAAACTCCTCTCCACCCCAGCGACCGACAATATCTGTTGAGCGAACATCCTGTGTGAGCAGTTTACTCATCTCTATCAAGACAGAGTCTCCAATTTGGTGGCCATGAGTATCATTTACCTCTTTAAAGAGGTCTATATCTAATATGATGATTGAAAAATTCTCATTAAACTCTTTAAAATAGTTGTAGTTTGAAATAAGTTCATCATCGATTTTAACTCTGTTATAGAGGCCAGTCAGCTTGTCAGTTATCGCTAATTGCTTTAACTCTTTAGTCTGCTTTTGTACTTCAGATTCTAGTTTTGTATTGAAACTCTCGAGGACTTTTTTAAGTGTTATATCTTGAAGTATTGATTCATAAGCAATTACACTCTTCTCTTTATTAAATATAGGTGAGATTATCGCTTTTACCCAGTACTCACTTCCATCTTTTTTTATATTTTTAAATTCACCTCTCCATATGTGTCCACTGGATATTGTTAGCCATAAATCTTTATAGACTTCCTTTGGGGTATGTTCAGATTTTAATAGAGTATTTTTTTTGGATATTAACTCCTCTTTTGAGTAGCCTGTTAATTTACAAAATGCTTCTGACACATATGTGATACGTCCATACAGATCAGTTTTAGAAGAACTGATGTTCTCATCAAATATTCTGTTTTGCAGTTCTAGTTGAGCAGTTCTCTCTTTTAAGAGTCTTTCCATTCTAGATTTAAAATAGAGGCCGACAAAAATTACAATAAAAAATGTGAGTATAAACAGTCTGAAGTAAATATTTTCAAAATAGTACTTGTAA
Source organism: Campylobacterota bacterium (assembly GCA_039715155.1). GTDB lineage: Bacteria > Campylobacterota > Campylobacteria > Campylobacterales > Sulfurimonadaceae > Sulfurimonas. Next base: position 7,558 of record JBDLHW010000003.1, read on the forward strand.
TCACGTGTCGCAATCTCTAAACTCTGTTTATCGAATTTAAAATCACCTGATTGTTTATGTATAAAGGAGTTAAAGTCAACTTTAGAGTTTGAGTGAACTAAATCAAGGAGTCTATAGGTTGTTGCGATTTCATTGAGTCTGATAGGGTTTATGTCTCCAAAATTGACATCATCTTTAAATGCCAGCTCTTTTAATGTCTCTGCTTCAAACTCTAAAGCCTGTTTCGTTTTACTTTGAGTGTTATATTTTTTTAAAATTATCTCTATCGCTTCATCTATATGCTCATACGCATACTTCCAACCCTCTAGAGAAGCCTCGCGAAACGAATCTACATCTTTTGGAGTCTCTTTTATCATCTCCTCGGTTGTAAAGAGTATATCGCTGTAGAAGTCATAGCCATAATCTTTAGGGTCAAAGATAGTATACTCTACACCCTTTTGTTTAAGTGTATAGGGTTCATTTGAAGTATAAGAGGTCATTATGTCAGTATTACCGTTAATCAAGTCAACAGGATTGAAGCTTGGTTCAATCACCTCATAGCTGTCAAGCTCTACATGTTCAGAAAAAAGCATTGCATTTATAGAAGCGCCAGCTATTTGCTCTTTTGATACCATAACTTTTTTTCCTGCTATGTCAGCCAGGCTTTTTAAATCTTCTCTTTTTTTTGACAAAAATACCATTGGTGAAGATTGGTGTATTGCATTTAAAAAAACAATATTTGGATGTTTATTCAGTTTATCAAGTATTAAAAATGAGTGTCCCACTCCAAACTCATATCTATTAGTAGAGACATCCTTAGCTACATCACTCCCCAAGTCAAACTCTTGTATATCTACGTTGAGTCCAGCTTTTTCATAAAAGCCCAACTCTTTTGCAACATAGTATCCGGCAAATTGAAATTGATGCTTCCAGGGAAGTATGAGAGTTATTTCCCTGTTTTTAGCTTCTAGAGAGAGAGTAATAAATATTAAAAGAAGTAATAGTTTCATACTTATGATTGTATCATAAGATAGTCGGAGAAAAATGACATTTTATTTTGTAATGTTTTTTGCCACCATATAGGCACTTGACCATGCAAATGCAAAATTATATCCACCTCTACGGCCAACAACATCTAGAACTTCACCGCAGAAGTAGAGATTATGACATTTTAAAGACTCCATAGTTTTGGGGTTTATCTCCATTGTGTCAACTCCGCCACCACTTACTTCAGCATGTCTAAATCCATGTGTATCACTCACTTCGAAACGCCAGTTAAGCATAGTATTTGCAATTTTTTTAGAGAGTTTTGTGTGAATCCCTTTTGACTCCAAGGTGTGAGATATCTCTAAACTATCAAGCAGGTTTTGAGCAATTTTAATCGGAATAAGACCAACTAAAATATCTAAGATAGTTAGATTTGGAACACTCTTGACAACTTGTAGTATATGAGTAGAGAGTTTTTGGGCATTAAAGGCAGGTAGAAGATTCAGAGATATATCTACAGCTTCATAATTCATAAGAGCTACACTTGCTCTTTGAGAGAGGTCTAGTATGGCAAAGCCCGAAACTCCATAGTTTGTAAAGAGTACATCACCGCTTGAAGTGATATCTTTTTTATGATTTAAGAGAAGTGTGACTTCCCCATTTATCTTAGCTCCTGACATCTTTTTTGCAAGGGAGGAGTTTAGGTGAAGTTGAACCAGAGATGGATAGCTTGGAATGATGTTATGTCCAAACTCTTTTGCAAAAGAGTGGCCATCCGCATTTCCACCAAGGTGTGAAGCTGCCTCACTTCCCGTTGCGACTACAATAGAGTCATACTTCTCTTGTAAGGATTTTATGTTTTCTATTTTTGTCTCTCTATGAAACAGAACTCCAAGAGCAAGAGCATAATCTTCAAATATTTTAGCTACAGATTTGGCTTCATTACTCAGGGGATAGACTCTTCCATCCTCTTTAATATCTAGAATTAGTCCAATTGAGTTACAGAACTTTTCAAACTCTCTAAATCCAAACTCATTCAGAGCATCTTGAACAAATTCAGGGTTATCTGAAAAGTAATCATTAGAACTTAAGTTAGTGTTTGTAATGTTACAGCGTCCATTTCCGGAGACTAAAATCTTTTTAGCACATTTGGAGTTTTGCTCAAATATATCTACTTGAACTCCACTTTTCGCACAAAAAATTGCACATAAAAGTCCAGAAGCTCCACCACCGATTATTGCAATTTTTTTCTTTTCCATTAGTTTTCTCTCCTAGCTATTCGTTATCGTCTTTATAAGATTCAAGAAATTCGGAGATTAATAACTCTACTGACTCTATTGTGTCTTGCATGGGTTCATCGGACTCTATAAAATCATTTGCCAAGTATGTAAAAGCGAAACTATGAATATTACCGGGACGGAGAGTTAAAACATCTTCTGCTAAACCTATTTGAACATAGATTACTTCAGTGTCATTAACATTGATTGACTCTATCTTTACCATGAAGGTAGTGGCATCTGCCTCTCCAAAGACGAAACCGGCCTTTTTGAGCTTCTCTATCACACTGTTTTTTAAGCTCTTTTTCTGCTCTTTAGTCATATATCCGACTTTATTAGGCATATATAGACTGAGTGATTTTACATTGTCGAGTGTATAAAAAGATTTTGAAAATAGTGAACTAGAGATTAGTAAAAACAGGATTATATTTTTCACTACTTTTTCTCTCTCAAATAGGCTTTTAAAGCCAAATCCATATCCTGTGCAAAGACTACTTTCTTTGAGTAACCTAGGGATTCGTAAACATGCTTCTCTGTTTTTGGATTAATGAAGAAGACCGTAGGAATTAGTTTGGAGTTGAACTCTGGAGGGTACTTGCCTTTGTCTCTTCTCTTATCTATAATAACAGGAATAAAATCTTTTTTTACTTGGCCTTGAATCAGAGAAGAGTTGAGAGTTTTTCTCTCAAACTTTTTACACCAGGGACAGTAGTCACCGACAATGACAAGCATTAGCGGTCTGTTTTGCTCTTTTGCCAGTTTTAGCGCAGAGTTATAATCTCTTGAGTAGTTGACTTCAGATGCAAACTCATCTATTTGTGCTGAAAATGCAAACGTGAATGCTAGCAATATGGATAGAAACAGTTTCACCTTAAATCCTTTGTGATGAGATATCTTATCTTATTACTCTTTAAAGAGTAACAATCTTTGCTCCAAAACCACCTAGATGTTGTGGGGCATCATCAAATTTTTTCACTCTTGGATGAGCCTTTAGGAAGTTTTTAACTGCATAGGAAAGTTTCCCGGTTCCAATTCCATGGTAGATAATAACTTCATCCCAACCATTTACTAGGGCATCACTTAAGAACTTATCTAAAACTTCACACGCTTCATCAGCTCTCATTCCATGAAGGTCACACTTTAGACCGGCTTTTTTCTCAACATTTACTTTTATCTGCGTTTGAGGTTTTACTTTAACTACCTGAGTATGTTTAAGGTGTTTTGTCTTGACTCTGACTCTCATCCCGTCTACCTCTATAGTAGCTTCTTTTTCACCTTTCATAGAGACAATAGTACCTTTTTGAGAGTGGTATTTAACCTTGTCTCCAACACTAAATGCCACATCACGTTTGAGCTCTTCCTCTTTTGGAGGGAGTTTCTTGTTTGCTTTACTCATAGCACGGTGAATCGCTTTTGTATCTCCAGCTTTTGCGGCATTTTTTGCTTCATTGATAGCTACTTCATAACTGAGCTTAAGTGCAATTTTTTGCTCTTCTATCTCACGGAGCAGATTCTCTTTTTGCTCTTTTATGGAGAGTTCTTTTAATCGTAGCTCCTCTAGTTTATCATCAACTTTTTTATGCTTCTGTTTTAGCTCACGTTCAAGCTGTGAGCCGCGTTCTATCAAGAGGCTCAGCTTTTCAGAGTTATCGCCATATACACTTTTTGCCTCTTGGACAATGTTGTTGGAGATTCCGTAGCGACTAGCAGTTTCAAAAGCGTAACTTTTACCGATAATACCCTGCATAAACTCATAGGTAGGCTTTCTCTGCTCTTCATCATAAATCGCAGCCATAAGCTCTACATCATCTCTGTCTGCCATGAGAGCTGCTAGACGTTTATGGTGAGTCGTAACGACTACTTTTTGTCCGCGTTTGATTAAGTCATCAAGTATAACTTTAAATAGAGCAGCTGCTTCATCTGAGTCAGTACCAAGTTCAATCTCATCAACACCGACAAGAGCAGACTTATGCTCAAATATGCGTGAGAACTCCTGCATACGTCCGGCAAAGGTAGAGATGTCATTTTTAACATTTTGAGGGTCATCTATAATAGAGAGGACAGTTTTAAATGAACCAATATGAGATTTTGATTCATTGAGCTTCATTGGAATGATATATTTTGCCATAAATGCAGATGCTAGAATGGACTTTAAAAGCATAGTCTTACCACCAGCATTTACACCGGTAATCATAAGTATGTTTTTTGAAAAGTCTACATTGATCGGTTTTGCATTATGAAGGGCGGGGTGAATGAAGCCATTTAAAACTATTTTAGAATCGTTCTTTGACTTTACAAGTTGCAGCTCTTTTGAGCGTGCAAAGAGAACACGTGCCTGATAGTTATCAAACTTTGTAAACTCTTTGTCTATAAAGGCAATAAAGGGCTGAAGCTCGGCTAGTTTAGAAGAGAACTCTTTTGCATAAGTGTAGAAGATAGCCTCACGTTCCTGCTCAATATACCGGATTTGTTCTTTTGACTTTAGTATAGAGTCTGGAGAGACATAAAAAAATCCACCGGTACTTCGTCCAACTACAGCACCTTTAAGCACATGGTTAAAGCCACCACGAACTAAAAGAGACTCTTGATCGTTTATGAGGTGAACTTGAGTATCTACTAAATAACCTGCAAGTTTTGAGTTGTTCATCATGCGTTTAAGTGAGCCTGACATGTTGTTTTTATGCTCTTGTATTCTTTGCCCCAGGCCAAAGAGCATCTCATCTAGATTCTCTTCAAACTTGCCATCGTGTGTGAAGTATTTTTCAATCTCTGTAAACTTCTCTTCGATGATAAACTTACTCATCCACTCGCCGATTATGCCGTCAATCTCACGGTTTTTAAAGTAGCGAAAGTATCTGACAACTTTGACTACTTCAAAAATCTGCTCAAAGTTGAGTACACCATGCTTTTTTATATACTGTCTTATCTGTGTGAAATCTGTAACTTTTGGAGGGGCTTTGAATTCGATTTTATCAAGTGCTTTGATGTAGCGAAAGTGAAGTTCCTGATCACCTTCAATGTAGAGAGAGTTCTCACGTGAGAAGAAGCTTGTAAACTGCTCTATGTGGTTGTTTAAATCGAGTTGGTCTATCAGTAACTCGATTTTGTTTTTTTTAGAATCTACTCGCAACTTGATGCACTAATCATCTGACCATAATTTGGTGTCTCTTTCTTACCGATAAATGTGTAAGTACCAGTACTCAGTGTATAATTAGAGTTGTTGATATCAATACCACTACACTTTACTGTTTTGCTCTGTTTAAATTTTACTACAACGTTTAGCATTTTGTCTCTTTGAGATGAGCTGTAAGCATTAAAGGCAATAGCACTTAAAACGACAGCTAAAACAATAGCCGTAATAGTCGCTTTTTGAGATTTAGTTAGTTCCGTAAAATAGTGAAGGCTTAAAAAGAAAAAACCGACAATTACAAGTCCAGCGATATAAGCCATTAAGCAGTTCCTCTGATTTGGTAAGTAATATCTCCGGCACCAAAACCGATAATAAGACCTCTGTCGAGTGTTTCAAGATTTTTCTCATCTTTTATAACTTTAATTGTATTGTTTGCTCTTGAGATTTTATCTGCCATTGTTAAGTTGTATTGTTTAAATTTATCTTCAAAGTCGATCTCACGTGGTGCTTCACCTGCCGCCCATACAGGAAGGATAATAAGCTCAGCTGCACCATCAAAACATTTGATGAACTCATCAAGGTTGTCAATAGTACGTGAGTATTTATGTGGTTGCCAGATAGCAGTTATCTTATCAAAACCTTTGAGTGTTGCATACTCTTTAACTGACTCAAATGTTGCTTTGATTTCAGTTGGATGGTGACCATAATCATCGATAATAACACTGTCTTGCTCTGCCCCAACAATGTCAAAACGTTTTTTGATTCCTTTAAACGTTAAAAGGTTTTCTCTTATCTCTTCAATATCCATAGACTCATGAGCCGCTAAAATAGCAAGAGAGGCATCTAAGGCGATATGTTTACCAAAGCCCCAGACGTCAAAACTACCTAAATCTTTTAGAGTGAATCTTGTGTGTGGTTCATTATTTATCAGTACGTACTCTATGTTAGAGATGTCTTTGCTTGGATAGAGCCAGTGAGCATCCACTTCATCTATAAGTGTTGAGAGGAAGTTGTCCTCTGCATTTAAAACACGGCAAGTTGCACTTTTTATAAATGTTTTATATGAGTCGTAAAACAGCTCATAGTTGTAGTCATAATACTCCATGTGTTCTGGTTCAGCATTGATAACAAGGGCACAGTATGGATTTGAGTTTAAGAAACTTCCATCACTCTCATCCGCTTCAAATAGCATTACATCTGTAGAGTTGTCATATTTCACGTTTGAGCCAAAAGCTTTTGCTTCTGCACCGATGATAGCTGAACCGCTCATAATGGCTGTAAGAATAGCAGTAGTCGTACTCTTACCGTGTGCACCGGCAACAGAGTAAACTTTTCTATCTTCTAAAATATGAACCAAAGCCTCACGTCTCGCTAAAACTTTGATACCTTTAGCATTGGCAGCTTGTACTTCTGGATTATCATGGCGGATTATTGCAGAGTGGACAACTAAATCTTCGTCTGTGATTGAGTTTTCGTTATGAGGAACAGTCACTTTTATCCCTAAATCACGAAGTTTTTCAGTAATGATAGTGTCTGATATATCTGAACCAGTTACTTCATGACCATTAAAGTGCATATATTGAGCCAGACCTGAGATACCTATTCCACCAATTCCAATAAAATGAATTTTCATCAGCTATTCCCCCTTGCTTTGGGAATCGTTGAGCAATTTTTGTGCCTCTTTTTTGAACTCACTAATATAAAAAGTTCCGGCACTTTGTGTTGCATCAACATCAGCTATATTTTCTATAAAATCGTCTAGATTTAAGTTTTCTGAAGAGGCTACCCAGTGAAGTTTAAGTGCTGATGAGAATTTCTCATCATTTGTAAGACCGCTTAGTACTTCAAAAAGAGCAGAGGCATCTTTGATTTGACCAGCACTATAGTGCTCCATAGCATACTCATAAAGTGCTCTTGCTGTGGCAAAATCCTGCACTTCATTCATATCTATTTGTCTATGAGACTCGAGTGTATCAGTGAGCTTCTCTAGGGCTAAGTCAAGGATGTTGGCATAGAAGCCATGGAGTGTCTCTTCATCAAATATTTCATGCGCCTCTTGTTCTAAAACATAGAGTGATGCTATATCTGAGTTCTTTTGAGCCTCTAATACTTTTGTCTTTAGTTCTTCCACTTTACTCATTTAAACACTCCTTGATTCTTTGTAATGCGTCTCTTGTTTTGTTTTCATCTTCAACTAAGGCAATGCGAACAAAACCTTTCCCAGGGTTTTCACCTTTTGAATCCTCACGTGCCAAAAATTCACCAGGCAGTACCTTGACGTTGTACTTCTCAAAAAGTTTTGCTGTAAACTCTATGGCGTTTGGAACCTTTAACCAGATATAAAATGTAGCCTCTGGAACTGCAACACCAAGTATCTCACCTGCTATTAAAAAGTTCTTTTTATAGACCTCTCTTGAAGATGCAACGTGAGCTTCATCCAACCATGCTGCAGCAGATGCACTTTGAAGAGGAAGAGGAGAAGCACAGCCTACATAGGTTCTGTACTTCATATACTCTTTTAAAATATTCTCATCACCTGCAATAAAACCTGAACGAAGTCCCGGAGCTGATGATCGTTTAGATATTGAGTTGATTACAAGTATATTTTTAAAACTTGGGTTCCCTGCAAAAGTTGAAGCTTCAAGAAGTGAAGGGATAGGCTTATCAGTGTATATCTCACTGTAGCACTCATCATTTAGAAGAACAAAGTCATGCTTTAGACTTAGTTTCACCCACTCAGCCAACTCTTCGATTGTTAAAACAGATGAAGTGGGGTTGTTTGGAAAGTTTAAAATAACTAAGTCGCATTGACTAAGTTCATCCTCATTTATCTCTGGCTTGAAACTGTTTTTTTCATTTAGGCTAAGGTGAATTGTTTTTGATTTTGTCGCAATTGCTGCACCCTCGTAAATCTGATAAAAAGGATTTGTATATGCCATCACCGGATTCTCTTTATCAAAAAGTAAAAACTGGGGAAAGTTAAAGAGAACCTCACGTGTTCCAAATGTAGGAATAATCTGAGCATCACTGAGTTTAGTGTTGAATCTTTTTAGAACAAACTCTCTTTGAGCTTCTCTAAGATTTGTTTCACCGGAAGTTTTAGGATATTTTTTTAGTAGATTTGTGCTCTCTGATAGAGTCTCTTGTATAAAAGCTGGCGTTTCAAATTGAGGTTCACCTATAGTTAAGACTGATGCCTCGTAGTTTTTATTAGGTATAATGTTTTTAAGTAAATTGTTAAGTTTTTCAAATGGATATGGTTCAAAATTCATTAATATATTCGCCTGAGTTTAGTTGAAACCTCTGAACAATTACTATATGCTCAGCTAAACAAGAGATGAAGTATTTCAAGGCGAAGTTATGAAGGAGCTACTAGTAGCTTCAAGTGACTTCAACGAAGAAAGAGTTTATCTCTTGTTTAGCCCTATGGGAGGCTTTTTAAAAGGCAATCTTGCTTCATTTTTCTTGTTTGACTTAACTAGTTAGGTCTACAAAGAAAATTAAAACAATCTTACCTTTTAAAAAGTCTCTGAGTATATAGTAATTGTTCAGAGGTTTCAATTGGTGGAATTATATCTAAAAAGTGTATATATACGGCAACACAGAGGTGGTTTTGTATGAAAATATTCATATCTATATTGTTGGTTTTGGTTTTGATTCTGAGTTTAACTTTAGGAGTTGATGAGAGTGCTCAAAGAGTTCAAGATGAAGCATTTGAGAGAGCTATGATTGCATTTGGTCTTGCAAAGGGCTTAAATGCGGTAATATCATTGATTCAGGGGACAGAACTCTCTTTTACACCCGTTGGAGTAGGGCTTAATTTTAGTGTTGGAGAGGTACTGGATCCGTTCAATGATATGGTTGAGAGATTTTCATGGGTTATGCTTTTAGCTACTGTCTCTCTTGGAATTCAAAAGATTCTTTTAGTTTTAAGCTCAAAAATATTTATACAAGTCGCACTAATTCTAAGTGTTGGACTTTCACTGCTTTTTATATGGGTGAAGCAGGTGAAAAATTCTCTCTTTTTATCATACTCTTTAAAACTATTTGTTCTGATTTTACTACTGCGTTTTAGTGCTATTATTTTTGTATTTCTCTCTCAAGAACTTTACACTTCAACACTAGAGACTCAGTATGTTGAAGCGAGTAGTGTCATAGAAAAAACTAAAGTTGAGTTAGAGGCTATGCAGAGTAAAAATAAGACTTTAGTACAGTCGCAAAAAAAAGAGGGATTTTTTGGAACTGTTGGTTCTAAGTATGACAAAATGATTGAGAGTTTGAATATCTCTAGACAACTTGACACTCTACAAAGCTCTATTGATAATGCTTCGAGAAAAATTATCACTCTTATTACTATATTTATTATGCAAAGCGTAGTAATGCCACTTCTATTTTTATGGATCTTGGTTATTAGCGTGAAGATTGTTTTTAGAAATGAGTTTACATTTCATAAACTAAACCCTGTGTATAATTCCTAAATTTTTATAATATAAAGGTAAAAAATGAAAACAATTATTTCAGTAGCATTAGCAATTTTTTTAATAGGTTGTAGTGAGGATAGCACTGTTTCATCTCCACAACAAAAGATGTTGAAACAAGCGACTAAGATGGCAGAGCCTGCAGTGGTTTCCAAAGAAGTTAAAGAACCTGTTACAGAAACAGCTCCTGTAGCCGTGGAGATAGCGGATGAAAAGAGTAACATAGTTTTAGAGGAGACAACAGAGGTCGTTGAAGTTGCAATGGCAGAGCCAGCAGCAGCTAAAAGTGGTACTGAGCTGTTTAAAGTATGTTCAAGTTGTCATGGGCTAAATGGTGAGAAAAAAGCACTTAATAAATCTGAAGTTATTCAAGGCTGGTCTGAAGTTCAACTATCAACTGCTCTCAACGGCTATAAAGATGGAAGTTATGGCGCAGCTATGAAGGGTCTTATGAAGTCACAAGTAACAAAACTAAGTGATGAGGATATCTCGGTTCTTTCTAAGTATATTTCAGAGTTATAAGCTCTGAAATATCTATCTGTTTATGACTTAGGAAGTCCAAACTTCTGAGTTATAAGCTCTCCCTCTTCATTAAAAAACAGATAGTAAAGAGTATCTTTTTTAACACTCATTCCAGCTAAGAAACGCAGTGCTAGATTTGCTTGAAGTGATGCTATATGCATAACTATCGGAGCTGCAATACCTGCCGGAGTCTTTTTTATAATCTTAAACGCATCATTGAATGATGACTCATCTATAAAACAGACTTGACCATGAAAAGCTTCGACGCTTCCATAAACCCAAGGCAGATTTTTACTTTTTGCATAAGTGTTTATATCACCACGAGTAGGAAGGTTGTCTGTAGCGTCTATGATTAAGTCAACATCTATATTTTTTTCACTCCACTCTTTAAAATCACACTGGTGAGCGACTGCTTTTACGTATGGGCATCTCTGCTCGATCAGTTCTGCATTTATTACAGCTTTATTCTTACCCTCATCACCAACTTTAAAAGCAACTTGACGGTGAATATTATGCAGGCTAACTTCATCAAAGTCAACCATATGTATTTCGCCAATACCGCTGGCACCTAAAGCAAAAGCTAATGAACTGCCAAGCCCGCCTGAACCTATAACAGCTATCTTTTTACTTTGTAGAAGAGTTTGCGTCTCTTCCCCCCAGAGTTGTACTTGTCTATGGAAGTATTGCATCATAATTTAGCCTTTGTCAAAAAAAGTGATTATATCATAAAAAGTTATATAACTGTTGTTTAGTTTCTTTTATTTAGAGCTTCTTTGAAACCCCAAGAGCGTCTTGCTTGTACTACGTCTGTATGACTCATATCAACTATCATAAGTTCTTCTTTATTACCTAGATGTTCCAAGAGTTCTCCATTTGGAGAGGCTAAAACAGAGTCTCCGTAAAACTTCCATGTAAACTCCTTGTCTTGATACTCACCAATACGATTTGCTCTTAAAACATAACAGTTATGAGTGAAGGCACGAGTCAGTATAAGAGCTTTCCATCTTTCATAAGACTCAAAAGTAGATACACTGGGAACTAAAACGCAGTCGATGTTTTTTTGAGAGAGTTTATTCCAAAGCTCATCAAAGTGAAGTTCAAAGCCACTGATTACTCCAAACTTGAAACCATCAACTTTAAAAATCATAGGTGCTTGTATCTGCTTTACATCATTGGCAAAAAACTTCTCTTCATTCCAGTGTGAGTAGTTTATAAGAAGTTGTTGTTGATAGTATGATGTAGAAGAGGGTGCAAATTTTGCAACAGTTTTAAAAACCTCTTTTTTCTTGACAATAATAAGTGGAGCGACAATAGTCATATTATATGTAGTTGATAGCTCTTTTAAGATTTTTATTTGAGAGAGTGCTTGCTCTTTTATCATAGTAAGTGTCATTGACTCTAGCTCTTTAAAAAAAGGGTTTAATACATACTCTCCAAGAAGTAAGACTTTAATCTCTTGCTTATGTGCTACTCTGATGTAGTTATAAAGTTTTGTAGAACTAAGACCTTGGGCACTTAGTTGCAGTACAGCAGCGCGCATTAGTTGTTTTTTATCTCTTGAATTTTTATCTGAGCATCTTCAAGCATCTTTTGTGCATCACTAAGCTCTTTCATCCCTTTCTCATAAGCCTTTACACTATCTTGCAAAGTTATTTCAGGGTTCATTAAAGTCTCTAAGGTCTCTTTAGCACTCTCCAGTTTTGATTCAAAGTCTTCTTTTTTAGCCATTTAATGCATCCTTTACATAGGTATCAAATTTTTCCAGTTCAACAAGAAAGGCGTCATGCCCATAATCGCTATCGATATCTATATAGTGATGGTTTTTATTTCCAACTTCTGTTAGAACATCATCCAGCTCTTTCATCTCAAAGTTTTTAAACAGAACATCATTTCTAAAACTAATGAGGTGAAGTTCAGATTTTATTTTTTTCATTGCCTCTTCAAGTGAATCAAAACCACGTGCCAAATCAAAAATATTTATCGCTTTAGTAATATAGAGATAAGCCAGTGGATCAAACCATTTTGTAAAGTTATAACCATTATACTCTAGATATGATTCAACTTGAAACTTTCCAAAGAGTTCATAAAGACCATCTGTTCTCTTATAATCACGACCAAATTTTTCTCTCATAGATTCATGAGATAAGAAGCTTATATGTCCAGCCATACGGCCAACCGCCATACCCGATAATCCTTGTTCTGCAATAACTTCACTATCATAATAGCCCTGTTTAAAATCAGGGTCTTTTAAGATTGACTCTTGAGCAACCTTGTTAAAGGCAATAGCCCAAGGCTGAGTAGCGTGAGTCGCTGCCATAGATATGATTTTATCTGCAAAGTTAGGGTAGTGAATTGCAAATTGAAGTGCTTGCATTCCACCCATAGAACCACCAACGATAGCATGAACTCTATGAATATCGAGTCGGTCAAAAAGTATACGTTGCGCTTTAACCATATCTTTTATAGTGACTACCGGAAATTTATAACGATAGTGTTCATGATGTGGGTGTTGTAGACTCATTGGTCCAGTTGAGCCAAAACAGCTGCCTATTACATTTGAGCAGATTACAAAGTATTTATCAGTATCAATTGCCTTACCAGAACCAATAAATCCATCCCACCAACCAGCTTTATTTTCACCCTCATAAATGCCGGCAGCATGATGAGAACCAGTCAGTGCGTGACAAACTACAACTACATTACTTTTATCCTCGTTCATCTCACCATATGTCTCATATGTAATATCATATGGTTCTAAGATACGTCCACTTTCAAGGTAGAGAGGATTAGTAAAGTGTTCAGTATGTGTTTGCAGGTTTAATGACAAGTTCAACGTTCTCCGTAAAATTATAGTGCTATTCTATCAAAAAGGTTTTAAAATGAGTTTATTATAAAGAATGTACTCGGTTTCTTCCACTGTTCTTAGCACTGTATAGTGCATTATCACAACACTGTATGATGTTTTCTATACTAGTACTATTCTCGTCATCTATCTGAGATGCACCTATACTTACACTTAACTTCATAATAAAGATGTTGGGTTACTTTTAGGTATCTAAAGCTTGTTTGATATCAGCTATGAGATCCTGGGCAGATTCGAGTCCACAAGAGATACGGATAAGTCCAGCAGGAACACCACATGCAGCAAGCTCTTCTGCATTTAACTGCTGGTGAGTTGTTGAAGCAGGATGTGTTATGATTGATTTTGAATCACCTATGTTAACTACTAAAGAGTAAAGCTCAGTTGCGTTTACAATTTTAGTTGCTTCTTCTAATGAACTCACTTCAAAACTAAGAAGTCCACTAGATGCTCCATTTTCAAAATATTTTTGTGCATTTTTATAGTTAGAGTTGCTTTTAAGTCCTGGATAATTTACTCTGTTAACTTTAGGGTGAGACTCTAAAAACTCAGCTAACTTGAGAGCATTTGATGAGTGTTCTCTCATACGAAGTGAGAGGTGTTCTAGACCTTGAATAAATAACCAAGAGTTAAAAGGAGAACTTACAGCACCAATATCACGTAAAAGGGAGAGTCTGGTTCTAAGTGTAAAAGGAGGCAGGGGAACATCGACATATACCAATCCATGATAAGAAGCATCCGGCTCATTAAACTGAGGGTAACGAGGATTAGCTTTTAGCTTGTCAAGAAGACCCTTTCTTTCAACTAAAATTCCACCAATAGCAAGACCCTGACCTGTTGTATATTTTGATGCACTGTGAACGGTTATGTCAGCACCAAATTCAAAAGGACGGCACAGTACAGGAGTAGCAACTGTATTATCAACAACTGTAAGGATTCCATGTTTGTTGGCAATTTTTGTTATAGCTTCTATGTCGGCAACATCAATACTAGGGTTTGTTAAAGACTCAAAGAAGATAACTTTTGTTTTTTCATCTATTAGAGCTTCCATCTCTTCCGGGTTGTGAACATTAAAGAAGCGTGACTCAATTCCAAATCTTTTAAATGTATGTGCGTTAAGAGTTAGACTCCCGCCGTAAAGTTGTTTTGCACAGACTATATTGTCTCCAGCTTCAGCAGAGTTGGCAATTGCATAAAAAATTGCGCTCATTCCACTCGCCGTAGCAATAGCTGCTTCTCCACCTTCAAGCTCTGCAAAACGTTTCTCAAATACATCAGTTGTAGGATTATTAAGACGAGTATAGATATTTCCAAGCTCTTTTAATGCAAAGAGATTTGCAGCATGCTCAACATCACGAAACTCATAGGCAGTTGACATATAAATAGGGACAGCCATTGTTCCTTGTGAGTCTTTTTCGTAACCTGAATGAAGTGCTTTAGTTTGTAAATCCATTTATTAACCTTTAATATAAAAAATAATTATGTTATTTTACCTTAAATGACTTAAGGACTATTTAGTACTGCTCTCTTGGAGTAGTTTTTCTTCATCCTCAACAATTTGAGATTTTTTAGAACTAAGAGTTTCATCTTTTAGGTTTTGCAGAAATTCTAAAATATTTTCCTGGTAGGAGATAGTGTCGCTATCATGGGAAAGTGCTACTATTGGTTGAAGAGAATCTATGTCTATTTTTTTTGCATATCTTGGGACTATCTTTAACTCTTTTTGAATACTTAATATAAGGGTATCTAAGTCTAAGCCATTGTTGTCTTTAACTTTTTTTACTAACTCTTTAGTAGTAATAACTAAAAGATTTGCTCTCTCATCATCGTTGTCGTATATATCTAAAGCAGTGTTTTTAACAACAGTATAGCTCTCATCTTCTGTATTCTCATTGGCAGAAATTACGAGTGCAAAAATTTTTGCACGGAACTCCAATGAACCATGATGGTGAACAAAAATTTCACGAAAAGCATTGAAAAAATGGTGTTTTAGTTTAAAAACAAATCGCATACAAATTCCTTATATGGTATTATACATTTTTGAAAATTAAAATGGATGTAAATATGCTGCTTGATGAAGAGTATGCACTAAGTATCACACAATTCAGTTAATGGTATAATTCGAAAATATAAGAAGAGGAATAATTTATGGGTAGAGCGTTTGAATATAGAAAAGCATCAAAACTAAAAAGATGGGGAGCAATGTCAAAATTGTTTCCAAAGCTTGGAAAAATTATTACAATGGCAGCAAAAGAGGGTGGAACTGATCCGGACTCTAACTCTAAGTTGAGAACAGCTATTTTAAATGCAAAAGCTGAAAATATGCCAAAAGATAATATTGAAGCTGCGATAAAAAGAGCAAATGCAAAAGATACAGCAAGTATGTTAGAAGTAAACTTTGAGGGTAAGGCACCACATGGTGTTCTGATTTTTATAGAGTGTATGACTGATAATAATACTAGAACTGTTGCAAATGTTAAAAATATACTTACTAAGCATGGTGGTGAGCTATTGACCAATGGTTCTTTAGAGTTTATGTTTGACAGAAAGGCTCTTGTTGAGTTTAAGCAAACAGATGAGATGGATATTGAAGAGTTAGAGTTAGAACTTATTGATGCTGGCCTTGAAGAGATTGAGGCTGAAGATGGTGAAGTTCTAATAACAGGTGATTATACTAGCTTTGGAACTATTACTTCTGCTTTAGAAGATATGAATATAGAGATTACTAAAGCCAACTTGGAGAGAATGGCAAATGCTCCTGTATCTATTACAGATGAGCAACAAGCAGATATTGATAAAATACTTGAGAGATTAGAAGATGATGAGGATGTCCAAAAAGTTTTTACTAACTTAGCATAGATTTTTATGAAATATATTGACAATATTTCTACCCTTACACATGAGGTGAAGCAATCAAAATTTATTGCTCACCTTACTCCCTATTTTGACTATGAATCCACACTTAAAACACTTAAATCACAACACCCTAAAGCTAGACATTTTGTAACAGCCTTTAGATATTTAAATGAGTTTAATCAAATAGTAGAACACTCTAGTGATGATGGTGAACCAAAAGGAACTTCAGGAAAACCATCTCTCATGGTACTTCAGGGTCAAAATTTAATAAATTCTGCTGTAATTATAGTGAGATACTTTGGCGGTACAAAGCTTGGAACTGGTGGGCTGGTTCGGGCATATAGTGATACTGTTAATATGGTAATAGGTAAAGCTGAGTTAATCGAGTATAAGCAAGAGATAGAAAAAACTATATCTATAGAGTATAGTGATGTCCGTTTCATAGATTATGAGTGCGAAGTTTTTGATGTATCTGTATTGGAGAAAACTTTTGATATAAAAACAGTTTATAGAATAAAAGCCAGTGAAGAAAATATGAAAAAGTTTTTAGAAAAAGTACAAAGAGTTATAAAGATTATTTAGAAAATATCTCAAGAGGGTTTTGGTGAATGATTTTGTTTTGTATCAAGGCAGGATTTAAGAGTTTACAAATAGTAAACGACTAAATCCTAACGCAGAGACGGAGCAAAAGCATCACTAAAATTATCTTCCTTGTACTGCGTTACCCATATCCCACATTGGTAAGAAGATACCAAGAGCAAGTAAAATAATCATTGAAGCGATAACAAAAAGCATAATAGGCTCAATAGCTTCACTTAGACCATCAATAATGGCATCAAAACGCATCTTATAATACTCTGCAACTTTTTTAATCATAGTATCAAGAGTACCACTATCCTCACCGGCACGAACCATCTGAATAATCATATTTTCAAAAAGCTTAGTCTCTTCAAGACCACTATTTAAAGTACCACCTTTTTCAACGGTAACTCTTACTGTTTGGAGTTTTTTCTTAAGAGGTAAGTTGTCAATCATATCGATAGCAGTATCAAGTGCTTCTGCAATTGGAATACCGGCACGTACAAGTTCAGAGAAAACCAGTGTAAACCTATTTAGCGTTGAAAACTTAATAATGTTTTTTATAAGGTATGTTTTGAGTAAAAATTCATGCCAACTGTACCTCACGTTTGTATAGTTGTTTATCATATATTTAAATGTTATAAATGCGGCAGCTAATACAGCTAAAACATAAGGACCATAGTTGTTAAATAAGTGTTCAAGTTTCAATAAAATAAGAGTAGGGAGCGGAAGCTCTGATCCTAACTCTTCAAAGATTGCTTTGAACTCTGGAACAACATAAGAGATAAGAATTGTAAATGCAACAGCCATAGCAACCATTACATTTCTCGGGTATGCCATCGCTTTTTTAAACTTAATAAAGTTTGCACGAATCTCTTCAAGCATATCAGCAAGAGCATAAAGCGCCTCATCAAGGTTACCTGTTTTCTCACCAAGCTGAACCATGGCAATAGTTAAGTTCCCAAGTTCAAAACGAAACGCATCCATAGAAGCAGAGAGTGAGTGTCCAGAATTTATATCATCCGCTAGTTTTGAAAAAACACGATCAAGTGTCTCATCATCTGTTGCATCAGCTATCTCTCTGATAGAGTCATGAATCGAGATACCTGCATTTGTCATAACGGCTAGTTGTCTAATCGCTGCAATCAGTGAATCGGGCTTGATTTTTCTTTTTTTAACATTGACTAGGAGCTCATCTTTAAACCTAACAAATCTCGCTTCAAGAGGTTCTTCCCCTTCAACAACTTTTATTATAATCCCTGAAAATTTTAATTTTGCATAGTTATTAGCAGATTTTTTATCCTCAGCATATAAACCTATCTCTTCTCTTTTACCTTTAGTTAAAACTGTTGCTACAAAGTAAGTCATCCTTTTGCCACCTTTAAAATCTCTTCAATAGTTGTAATGCCATCTATCGCTTTTTGTACACCATTTTCATATATACCGATAAAACCATCTTTTACAGCTTGTTCATGCATAAGCTCTTTAGATGCACCTTTGGCAATAAGAGATGATAAGTCTTCTGAAATACTTAAAACTTCACATATCATCTCTCTACCCATATATCCTGTGTCACCACACTCCCTACAGCCAGTTCCTTTATAAAATAGAGTACCTTCAGGAACTAGTCCCTTCAGTTCTGCAAGTACAGATGAAGGGACATCTTCTACAGCCTTACAGTGTTTACATATTTTTCTAACAAGACGTTGTGCTTGAATAGCCACAAGTGCACCACTGATAAGGTAGTGTTGAATTCCCATATCAACCATACGAGGGATTGCACTGATTGAATCATTTGTATGCAGAGTTGAGATAACCATGTGACCAGTTAGTGCTGCCTTAATTGCAATCTCAAGTGTCTCTTGATCACGAATTTCACCAATCATGATTTTATCGGGATCCTGTCTTAAGATTGAGCGTAGAGCATCTGCAAAACTAAGACCAACTTTTGCATTTACTTGAACCTGCTGAATTAGATTCATTCTATACTCAACAGGATCTTCAACGGTAATAACTTTATCTTCAACATTTCTCAGTTCATTCAGAGCACCATAGAGTGTTGTTGTTTTACCAGACCCAGTTGGCCCGGTAACAAGAATGATACCATAAGGTGCTTCTAGGCCTTTTATAAGTTTACTGTAACTTACTGTATCCATACCAGCATCTTCAAGTTTTACAAGGGCTTTCTCTTTATCTAAAACACGCATAACAATGGACTCACCATAGAGAATAGGAAGTGTAGATATACGGAAGTCATACTCAGCTGCACCAACTAGAGTAGAAAAACGGCCATCTTGCGGTTTTCTTTTTTCTGCAATATCCAAGTTTGCTAGTAGTTTTAAGCGAGATGCCAAAGGAGGGTAGATATCTTTTTCAAATATAAACATCTCTGTAAGTTTACCATCAACACGCCCACGAACAACACAGTTTTTCTCTGTTGGTTCAACATGAAT
>JBDLHW010000030.1:0-14163 GCA_039715155.1 Campylobacterota bacterium
ATCATATATAAGAAGTTCTCAGTGTAACTTCTGTCAATATCAGGGTGAATAAATGGTGCACCGATAGAGTGTCTAAACGCAAATGCAGCAAGAGTTGGGATCTTAGCGATAATCCGTCGCGCCATCTCTTGATACCCACTCTCATCTGCAATCTCTATATGGTCATAATAGAATGTCGAGAGTGCTGCAGTTGCAGCAGAAAGGGTAGCCATAGGGTGTGCTCCGGCTGGAAAGGCAGCGAAAAGGTGTCTAAGGTTTTCATGCAGTAGTGAGCGATGACAAAGTTCAAGGTCAAACTCTAAAAGCTCTCTGTTATTAGGTAGTTTTGAGTTTAGCAGCAGGTAACAGGTCTCAAGATAGCTGTGGTTGGTTGCAAGTTCTTCTATCTCAACTCCACGATATCTAAGCTCACCTTTTGCACCGTCTATGAAGGTGATGTTTGATTTACAGCTTGCTGTAGATGTGAAACCGTTATCATAGGTAAACATTCCTGTTTCACTGTAAAACGATGAAATATCCACTGCCTCTGGTCCGCGAGTTGAGTCTAAAATATTAAACTCATAACTCTTGTTGGTTCTGTTGTCTGTCATAGTAATTGAGTTTTTCATAGTAAACTCCTTTAGGAAATCTCTCTATGAAATAATTCTATGACTTTATTACTTATTCTTATGTTAACTTTTCTTTTCAAAAATTATTTAAAGAAAAGTTTAGTTTTAATATGGAACAGGAGTCACCAACTCTTTATCGAATTTTTTCGCTTTAAATTTGGCACCTAAAAACTCACAGATAAGTTTTGCATCCTCTTGAGCATTCCCTAAACAGCTTGTTGCTCCCGGAGATGGTGTCATGTTAAATACAATTCCATCACCAGTCGTAATTTTTGCTTCTCCAAGGAAAAGTTTTTTAGTTTTTTTATCTATCACCTGTGGACGCAGTCCCCCGACACCCTCTGCAAACTCTATATCATCTTGAGTCATTGATGGAACTATCTTCTGAACCTCTTTTGCAAAAAGTTTACGTCTCACACCCGGGACTTCATATAAAAAGTTCTTAATCGCATACTCTCTAATATCGCTGTCATGCATTAAATCATAAAATACCTCTATAACTTCCGGAGATGGTGCAAGTGTTTCTATGAAGTCTAAAAAGTGAGCATGATGATAACGCTCTAGCTTCGGTAAAACGATGGCAGTAGGACCAAAACGCACCATGTTGTCATGAATGATATCGGGATCACCATGAATCGCGGCGAATGGCAGTTTAGGGTTTTGGATAGTATAGACTTTTGATTTGAGTGAATCAATTTTGGAGTAGTAGAAACTTCCGCCAACAGGTAGACAAGAGAAATCTTGTCCATGACCCATTTTATGAGCTAAAAGTAGAGAGTGTGCTCCTGCATTTACAACAACATAGTCTGAATAGTAAGCTTTACCCTCCACTATAACTTTAAACTTATCACCTTTTTTCTTTATGTTTTCCACCTCTTTAGAGAGATGAACATCTATGTTGGAGTTCTCTTTTTTTGCATTTCTCACAAAGCTTTTAGATATCTCTCCAAAATCAACGGCACTCCATCTTTTAGTCGTTCCCATCGCTGTAATATCTATAGATTTTTTACGCCCCTTTAGAAGTGCGGGTTCAATTTCGGAGAGTTTTTCTTTATCCCAAAGTTCCATATATGGAAACTCTTCTTTAAACTCTTCATAACGCTCTTTTATGAATTCTACCTCTTTATCCCCAACACCCAGGGCCATTTTTGGGATTTGAAACATATATTTGTTTTCATAACCGTAAAGTTTTCCGTAGTTCTCTACCATAGTTGCAGTTCTATTTGTTATCTTGGCTTTTTCTAAAGTGTAGTTTGTCTCAATATCTCCACAGTGGAGAGTCTGTGAGTTTCCTTTTGCAGATGAGTTTAGAGTTGCAACATCATCATACTTTTCAAAGAGTGCGATATCCTTAATATCTGTATACTTCGCCAGTGTATATAAAAGAGCAGTACCGGAGATACCGCCCCCAACGATCATTACATTATAGTAGTTCTTTTTTGCCATTTGACACCCTTATATATATTATTATTCCCTATTGTAACAAATTTATTATAAAATATGATTACAAATTAGAGGGTATTTATGCAAATAAGAGAATTAGATTTAAAAGAGCTATACACTGTCTATGATGTTCTATCTCAGCTTCGTGCTGATCTATCTTATAAAGAGTTTGAAGACTTAATATATGATATGAGGCATATGGAGTATAAAATGCTTGGAATTATGGATAAAGAGGAGTTGATTACCTATGCAGGTGTTGCAGTTCAAACAAACTTTTACCATAAACGCCATCTTTATGTTTTTGATTTAGTTACTGATGAAAGATATCAAGGTCAAGGGTACGGGAAAATGATGCTTGAGTATTTGGTCGACTATGCAAAGATGGGAATGTGTGAAAATATCGTTCTTTCGTCAGGTTTTGCTAGAGAAGATGCACACGACTTTTATGAAAAGAACGGCTTTGAAAAAAAGAGTTTTGTTTTTCTCAAAGCCCTTAAAATAGTTAAAGAGAAGAATTAATTCTGCTCTTTAGTCGCTTTTATAATCGCTTCAACAACACTCGGGTCTTCAAGTGTTGAGGTGTCCTGAGTTATCTCCTCCCCAGCTGCAATAAGACGAAGAATACGACGCATGATTTTTCCGGAACGTGTCTTTGGAAGCCCTGGAACAAAAATGAAACGGTCACATTTTGCAAAGGCACCAACTTCATCTTTAATGATACTGTTTATCTCTTTTGCCATCTCATCAAATCCAGCGTGCTCTTTAAGATTTAAAATAACAAAGGCACAAAGAGACTCTCCTTTGATAGGGTGAGGTTCACCAATAACCGCAGACTCAGCAACTTCCTCTGAGTTTCCGATACTCGCTTCAACCTCGGCACTTCCTATACGGTGACCAGATACATTCATAACATCATCAGTTCTACCTGTAATTGTAATGTAGCCTTTCTCATCGACCATGGCACCATCACCGGAGAAGTAAACAGGCTTGCCATCTTTTTTACAGTCACCAAAATAAGATTTTTTAAATCTCTCAGGGTCTCCCCATACACCACGAATCATTGCAGGCCAAGGACGAGTGATACAGAGAAGTCCTTTTTCACCAGGAGGTGTTGGATTTCCATCTTCATCTATTACTTCAGCCATAATACCGGGAACTGGAAGGGTTGCACATCCCGCTTGAATAGGTGTAGCACCCGGAAGAGGGGATATCATATGCCCACCAGTCTCTGTCTGCCACCACGTATCAACAATAGGACGAGTACCTCCACCTACTTTGTTGTGGTACCAATCCCACGCTTCGGGATTGATCGGTTCACCAACAGTTCCGAGAACTCTCAGAGAACTTAAGTCATATTTGTCCGGCTCATCACTACCGACTTTATGTAGCATACGTATAGCTGTAGGTGCTGTATAAAACTGAGTGACTTTCAGTTCTTCTATCATCTTCCACCAACGACCAGCATCAGGGTGAAGAGGAGTCCCTTCATACATAACTGTGGTAGCACCAGCGGCAAGCGGACCGTAAACTATATAGGTGTGACCGGTAATCCAACCTACATCGGCTGTGCACCAATATATATCTGTCTCTTTAAGGTCAAAGACCCACTCCATAGTCATCTGAGCCCAGAGGATATAACCTGCTTGGCTGTG
Source organism: Campylobacterota bacterium (assembly GCA_039715155.1). Lineage (GTDB taxonomy): Bacteria > Campylobacterota > Campylobacteria > Campylobacterales > Sulfurimonadaceae > Sulfurimonas. Next base: position 3,704 of record JBDLHW010000030.1, read on the forward strand.
TTGAACCCCTTTAGGTTTACCAGTACTTCCTGAAGTATAGAGTAAAAAGAGAGGGTCTTCACTCTGCATCACTTCTGCTTCGCAAACTTCAGACTCTTGATCTACAAGGTCATTATAGATCTCATCACGACCCTCTACCAGATTAATCTCTTCGTTATTTCTTCTAACGATTAGGACTTTTCTTGCACAGTTACAGCCACCTTTTGCAATTGCTTCATCAACAATAGGTTTTAAAAGATAAGGCTTCCCGCGACGATAAGCTCCATCTGCTGTAATGATTAGTTTTGCATCTGCATCTATAACCCGGTCACGAATAGCATCTGAAGAGAAACCTCCAAAGACTACAGAGTGAATTGCACCTATGCGGGCACAAGCTAGCATCATATACGCTGCTTCTGGAATCATCGGCATATAGATTACAACTCTGTCACCTTTTACAATGTCGTACCTGTTTTTTAAAAGATTTGCTGTTTTATTAACATTAACAGAGAGCTCTTTATAAGTAATACGTTGAATATCACCTAGTTCGCCTTCAAATAAAATAGCTGTTTTATCGCCTCTATCTTTTAGATGACGGTCAATACACTGCTCAGAAACATTTAGTTCACCATCTTCAAACCAACGGGCAAAAGGCATATTGGAGTCATCTAAGACTTTAGTGTAGGGTTTTTTCCAAGTTATTTTCTCTTTTGCAAAACTATCCCAAAATCCTTCGTAATCATTTTTGGCAAAATCTTGCAGTCTGTTATACTCATCCATACCTTTTACATTGGCATTTTCAAAAAGTTTCTTATCAGGGTAATAGAGTTTGTGTTGCACGGCAAATCCTTTTAATATACATTTACATTTAAAGGCATTGTATCATGTTTTATTTTGAAGAATTATTTAAAATATTTTTATTGTAAAAAAGTTTTGTCTTTGAAAGGAAAATAGGGGTTTGAAAGTTTGAAAAATGTAGAAAAAATTACAGGCAAGAAGCCTGTAAAAGTGTGTGTAAAACCTAAAGTGGAGTTACGTTCTCAGCTTGAGGGCCTTTTTGACCTTCACCAACTTCGAAAGTTACACGTTGACCATCAGCAAGTGAAACACGTCCACCATTTGGGTTGTTAACTTGACGGAAATGTACGAATACATCTTTTCCACCGTTATCTTGCTCTATGAAACCATAACCTTTTTCGTCGTTAAACCATTTGATTTTACCATCAATTAATTCTGCCATTGTAGTACCTATATATATAAAATCACTTCTAAAACTAATTAGATAGTGGAGTCAAAAATTGGAGAGTCTTTAGGTAACAATTGAGCAAAACTACAAAATCACACACTAAAAATGAACTGGGTCCTTATCTTTTCATCGGGAGTAGTATACCCTAAAAAAAACATAAATCAAACATAGTTGATAGATTTAAATAAAAATCTTTATATGCCGATGTTAATAACACTAGATAGTATGTTGAAAAAGGATTGGTTATGAATGTAAATGCTAATGAAAACGCAAGGTCACATATGCCTAACACAAATGCAAGTGATAATGCGAAGATGCGTGTAGATCAGGCACACTCAAAAGAGATAAGGGCTAATTTCACTGAGAAAATTTCTATAGAGGAAGCTAGTGAGCTTAGAGAGCAGATATCCCAAAACGCTAATGCGATGATGTTTAACTCTACAACAGTTCAATCTAACATATTGAGTCCACAGGAACAATTTACAAAGGATTATGAAGATTTTCAAAGCTTTTTGAGTGGAGTAGGGTACGAAGGCGGACCTATAGCAGAGCTTTCACAAGAAGAAGCAGCAGAACTTGTAAGTGAAGATGGGCTTTTTGGAGTTAAACAGACCTCTGAGAGAATTGCAAATTTTGTCATCAACGGTGCTGCTGGTGATGAAGATAGAATGAGAGCAGGACGTGAGGGTATGTTACTTGGGTTTGCCCAAGCTGAGGAGATGTGGGGTGGTGAACTCCCAGAGATTTCTCAGCAGACAATGCAGGCTGCTATAGAGATGGTAGATAAGGCTATGTATGAGGCGGGATACTCAATATTAAACCAAGAAGTTTAGTGTTTAAGGCCTTTTTAGCAGTTTCAAATTATATAATGCTATAATTTTGATAATTTGTTAAAGAGGATTTTGTGTGAAAGTTAAGTTAGTTACGGTTGGAATAATTTTGGGGGTGTTTGGCGCAGTAGTACTAAATGCAGATGATACAAACACAGATGTAAAACAAGCTATAAAAGCGAACGGTCAGTTGGTTTACAGCAAAACACAGAAGCAGGTTGATAGCTTATCTGAAATGTTTCAAGAGGGTGCGTTCTATGGTCGCCTTAGAAACAATAACTTTTTCTTTGCTTACGATGTACAAGACTCCACTAATGATACGCATTTAATACCAGCTGTTGGTGCTTCTTTGGTTTATAAGAGTGCTAAGTTTTCTGGATTTGATTTCAGTTTGGGTCTTTATGGCTCTCAAGTGTTTTTTGATGATAACAGAGACCCGGTAAGCAAAATTAAACCAGGAAAAGATACTTTTAGCAGGTACGACTATATAAGAACAGGCTCGACATCAATGGGTGTTGTAGGCCAAGCAAATCTTAAATATAGTGTTGTTAAAGGTACTGATATTATTTTAGGTCGCCAACTTTTTGAATCTTTTTATACAAAATCTAATGATACAAAAATGATACCAAACAGCTTTGACGGAATAACTGCAAAGATTAAGTCACTTCCTAATCATACTATCAAGCTGGCATATTTAGCAAAGCAAAAACTTCGTGACCATACAACTAACCACTCTGTTTTGATGTATGATGATAGAGATACATCAGCTGAAGTTCAAACAAACTGGAATGCTAATGATGATGCAGGAATGCATAAAGGACTTAGTTATACAAATCTTGTAGCACAGGGTAAATCTACTGACGCACCACTAATGATTGCAGAAGTGAAAAACAGCTCTATAAAGAACTTAAGAGTAGATATATCTTCATATTTTGTACCTGAGCTACTCTCTCAAGCTATGGGTGAGTTAAATTATAAAATCAAAGTAGGTGGATTAAATATAGCACCGGGTATAAGATATATACAACAGTTTGACAATGGTGCGGGAGCAGTTGGTGGAGCTTCTTTATCTGGTGATTCAACTGGATACAAGAATACTGCATCTCTAGATGCTCAAATGATAGCAGCTAGGATAGTCACAAAAATAGATGAGTATAAAATTAACCTAGGGTATACAAATATATTGAATAAAGCGGACTTAGTTACTCCATGGAGGGGTTTTCCAACTGCAGGATATACTCGTTCTATGGGTATCTATAACTGGAAAGCTAATACGAAGTCTTATAGATTAGAAGTTATCAAAAGTGCCAATAAAACAGGTGTCTATAAAAATATGTTTATTCAGGCATCAGTTCTCTATATAGATGGAGATATAAAAAAATCATCAACTGCGGATAGTATGTTTTACTATGCAGGTTTTATAAAAAACTTGGATTCAATGCCGGAGTTCCAATATAGAGTACGTTTGGGATATCGTGATTTTGTAGGTGACTCTTCAAATGTTTCAGACTATTTAGATTCACGTTTAGAGTTCAACTACCTTTTTTAAAGAAAACATATGATGAAAACAGTTCTGCTATCTCTTTTAATTCATTTAACGCTTCAAGCAGCTACTATTAATGTAGCTGTAGCGGCAAATGTAAGTTATGCGATAGAGGATTTAAAAAAAGAGTTTAAAAAACTTCATCCAAATACAGAGATAAATGTTATTTTGGGAAGTAGCGGAAAGCTGACGGCTCAGATAAAAAATGGTGCACCCTACATGCTTTTTATGTCTGCAAATATGAAATACCCTGAATTCTTATATAAAGAAAAAGTTGCCATTACAAAACCGATAGTATATGCTGAGGGCTCGCTTGTAATGTTGAGTGTGAAGAAACAGGATTTTTCTGAAGGTTTAAAGCTGCTTCTTGATGAAAAAATAAAAACAGTTGCCATTGCCAATCCAAAAACAGCACCTTACGGCATAGTCTCACGTGAGGCTCTCAAAAATGCAAATATTTATGAAGCAATCAAAAGTAAATTTGTTTATGGAGAGTCTATCTCGCAAACCGTAGCATACACAGATGCAGCTGCTGATATAGGGCTTATAGCAAAATCAGCACTTTACAGTTCTCAAATGTCTCGTTATAAAAAGGGTGTTAACTGGGTTGAGGTTGACTCAAAACTCTACACTCCGATAGAGCAGGGACTTGTTCTATTAAAGGATGCAAAAAACAGTAGTGAAGCAAGAGCTTTTTATGATTTCCTGCAGAGCGAGAGAGCAAAAAAAATACTTAAAGATTTTGGATACATAGTCAGATGAGTATGATAAACGCCAGCATAACCGAGATTCAAAGTGTAGATAGCCTGAACATAGTGAGCTTTGATTTTTGTGGTACTCCTCTAAAGATGATGAGTCTGGATTTAAGTGATGAGATGCAGGTTGGATGCGAGGTGGTGCTGAATGTTAAGCCATTTCATATAACAATCGTTAAAGAGTTTTATGGAGATATCAGTTACTCTAATAAGCTCAACGCAGTAGTCCAGTCATGTGAGAACGGTGAACTTTTGAGCAGTGTGAAACTGCTTGTAAATGGTGTTGTCCTTGAATCAATCATAACTAAAGAGTTAGCCTTAAAGATAAAGTTAAAAGCAGGGGAGAGTGTTTTAGTGATGATAAAGGCAAATGACCTATCGATACAGGAAGTTATAGATGCTTGAGATACTCCAGACATTAGACTTAACTCCATTTATACTCTCTTTTAAACTAGCAGGCTTAACAACTATAATACTTTTCATACTGGGTATGCCACTCGCTTGGTATCTCTCTCAAACCAAGTCAAAATCAAAACCGGTCCTTGAAGCGATAACAGCACTTCCTATAGTTCTGCCTCCCTCTGTTTTAGGTTTTTATATACTCTGGGCACTCTCTGTAAACTCGCCAATCGGTGTGTTTTTTGAAGAGACTTTTGGAGTTAAACTTGTCTTTAATTTTACAGGACTTGTAATCGCGAGCTGTTTTTACTCACTTCCCTTTATGGTTCAACCTCTTCAGAGCGGTTTTGAGTCTATAAACAAAAACATGCTTGAAGCGAGTTACGTGAGTGGAAAGAGTAAATTCAAGACTATCCTAAAGGTTGCACTGCCAAATATTAAACCGGCTGTTATTACGGCAGTAATTGTGACTTTTGCACATACTGTCGGAGAGTTTGGAGTTGTTTTAATGGTTGGTGGAAGTATTCCCGGTGAGACGAAAGTGGCTTCAGTTGCTATCTATGAGTTTGTAGAGATTATGGATTATGAGTCTGCTCACGTCTACAGTGGAATTATGGTTCTTATGAGCTTTATAGTTCTTTTGAGTGTCTATATCTTTAATGCAAAACATAATAGAAAAGTTGGAAGTTTTTCATGATAAAGATAGATATAAACAAAAAACTTCATGGCAGCAATGGAGATATGGAGTTAAAAGTAAAATTTGATATCCAAAACGGTGAATTTATAGCCTTAAGTGGAAAAAGTGGAAGCGGTAAAACAACACTACTGAGAATATTAGCCGGACTTGAAGAGTCAGATGGAGTCATCGAAGTTGATGGTGAAGTCTGGCAGAATGCTAAACGCTCACTATCTCCTCAAAAACGCCGTATAGGTTTTGTCTTTCAGGACTATGCACTATTTCCAAACATGAGTGTGTTAGAAAATCTACTTTACGTTGTAAATGATAGAGAATTAGCAGGACGTCTGCTTGAGATAACAGAACTTATAGAACTAAGAGATAGACTTCCTAACACTCTAAGCGGTGGACAAAAACAGAGGGTAAGCCTCTGCCGTGCGATGATGAATAGACCAAAACTGCTTCTTATGGATGAGCCGCTCTCTGCTTTAGACTCAGAGATGCGTACAAAACTCCAGCATGAGATAAAACTCCTACATGAAGAGTTTGCTACTACAACAGTTATGGTCAGTCATGATGCAAGTGAGATATATAGATTAGCATCAAGGGTAGTTGTCTTAGACTTAGGGAGCTTTATCAACGATGGGACACCTAAGGATGTACTGCTAAAAACAAGCGGTTCACAGAAGTTCTCATTTGAAGGAGAACTTCTTGATATTATTAAAGTAGATGTTATCAATATAGCAATCATCTCAATAGCTGAGCAGCTTGTAGAAGTAGTTATAAGCAGTGAAGAGTCAAGGCAGCTCAAAATTGGTCAGAAGGTAACTGTGAGTACAAAAGCTTTTACACCTATAGTTACTCAATAATAATTTCAGTTTCCTATTAATCTATTATTATTTTATTTGTCTAATTTGTGAGAGTAGTGCGATAACAGATAAAATGTGATAATATCGCCCAAATTTTTATTAGTAATGAAGGAGAGCAAATGACAAGTGGAAAAGTTTTAACACTCTATATGACTATGCCTGACATGATGCGTTCAGGCCACCGTATGAGAGTTGAAGATATGGAGTGTGACGAAAATGGAATCATGGGTAGTAGAGACTATGAAAATGGTACCGAACGTCAGATGGTTCTTGTTTCAAAAAAGAGTTATGACATTATAGAAGAGGCTGAACTTGTGTTTGAAAGAGGTCTTTTGATGGAAGATATCTATGTAGATATGGACCTTTATCACCTCAAAGCGGGTTCAGTTATTGAGATAGGTGATATGCTCTTTGAAGTAAATGGACCATGTGAAGACTACCGTTACCTCTACGCATTTGCACCGGAACTTCCTGAACTGATTCAGGGAAAACGCGGTCTTTTTATCTCTCCTATTGAGTATGGTGGAATTAAGCTTGGAGATGAAGTAAAAGTAGTACAAGAGGCTTAAGATGAAAAAAGTAGGAATTGGGGTAGATTATAGCAACATATGTAAGGACTATAACACATCATATCTAGATAGAGACAACACAGACCCTGCAACTGCAAAGTGTATGAAACAGGTACTTACTTGGAGTAAAGAGTTTTTATCTAAACTTCTGGATAGTTTTGAGTTAAAAGTACATAATTTGAGCTCATCTACCTTAGTAGATGTAGGTGACATCGCTTCTAAAAGGTTTCTTTTTTACTCTCTTGAGAAAGAGATTACACTGCAAAGCTATGTACTCGACAGAGAGTATAGACACTACGATAACTTAGCTGCTTGGGAGCTTGCAGAGAATGATAGTATAGTCGTTAAGAATGATGAAGATGGGGGAGCAGTTTACTTCTTTTTAAATGAAGACTCCCCAGCACACCAATGGATTAAAGATAACCTGAAAGAGTTCTCCTTGGATGAAGTCCCCTTTGAGGTAAAATAGAAGGTATTGATAGTTATCTACTCAATACCGTGAAACTGTTTATAGACCCTCTCCACATAGTTTGGCTTAAGGCCTAGAATCTTGATTTCTGCCAGCTCCTCTTTGATGTGCTCTTTTTTTATATTGATGAGGTTTTCCCATCTCTGCACTAGAAACTCTCTTATATCTGTCTCAAAATCACCCTTGTAGTCAGGGTACTCTACATTTAGTCTCTCTACAACATTTCCAAACTCTGTATCTTTGATAAGCTCAAGCTGCTCTTTTGAATCTGCTTTTTTTGTTTCTACAAAATGTGCCCAACCATTTTCGATGATAGTTTGTAACTCTTGTGCATAATCTCTATCTTCATCTGGGAACTTTTGAGTCAGTGAAGAGGCAATATCCTTGAGTTCATTCGCATTTACTATCTCCAGCTCTTCTTCAAAACCTTTGAGGTCCTCTTTATACTCTGCTGCATCTTCGTAGAGTTTTGCAATATCAGCATTTTTTTTGTTATTTTTTTTACTCTCTGTTTTAGCAGAAGAGTTCTCAGCTACTTCATCTTGATGAACAGACTTTAGTTCCTCCATCTGTAGCTCCATATAACGCTTTTTCCCTTGAGTTGCCATACTGTTTTTGTACCTTGTTATAATTTTTTTTATTCTAGATAAAAATCCTATAGTTTGTAATTAAAGAATCGAACTGATTCATATTTTATAGATACTTAAAGCTTAGGCAACTTTGAAAACAAGAAGATTGAAAGTAGTTCTTAAGTACAATACTATTTATAATTATAGAAGGAAAAACAATGTCACATAAATTAATTCACAATCCAGATGAATGCAAATACGAATACCATATTGATGGTCATGTAGCATATATTACATACGATGATCAAAATGGAGATATGCACTTAACACATACGATAGTACCAGAGGCATTAGCTGGAAAAGGTCTTGCAAAGACTCTATTAGAGGATGTACTCCAAGAGATTAAAAAAGCAGATAAAAAAGCTGTAGCTCAGTGCTCATACATAGTAAAATATCAAGAGAAGAATCCACAAGCAAACGATCTGTTCGCATAGATTAAAAGAAGGATTGCTGAAGCTTACTCAAGGTGAGTTCACTGGCAATCTTTAGTTATAAAAGTCTATATACTCACAACTCTTATATCAGGTGAAAGCATTCTTTGTAAAATATTCTCTATAGATGCTTGTGTACCACCGGCAGATGCACAAGATACACATGCCCCTTGAAACTCTATATATACAAAAAGAAGATCATTTTTCTCTGCTACATTGATTAGGTCCATATCGCCATTATCTTTGATTAAAAACTCTCTTATATTCTCTTCGAGTACCTTGTCTATTGTGTTGATTTTTTGAACCAGTGTCATCTCTTTAAATTTATCTTGTTCACTCATCTCTTGATCACTCATATTTTATCCTTTTTTACTTCTCTTTGATCTCAATATCTGACGCGACTATGTAAAATGGTGCATTATGAATATTGAGCATAGCACCAGCACTTCCTACGGCAAAACCGTATAAATTATTCTCTTTAAGAATAGTAATACCACTCATCATATCAAGAAAAGGCAGTACATTGTTTACTAAAATTCTCGAGTCATTGATATTGCTAAAAGTTATCTCAAAAGTGTTAACATCTTCACCATCATCATCTTGTACTACAAGAGTCAGAACTTTTGAAGAGTCTGAAAGATGTTCAACTGAACGAATCTGAGCATCTTTAAAGTTGTTAAATTTTTCTAATAACGCATTAATTTTTTCCATAATTTTCCTTTTGTCTATTATTGCTGAAATATCTTAAAATAGTGTAAACTTATATCCCTACTCATAGGGATTAAACTGAGCAATTGACTCTAGTGCCTGTTCAAACTGTGCCGGAGTTAACTCGAAAGCATTAATTCCCAAATCAGCGATGGAGTATAGTTTATCTGTATCTTTTGGAGAAACTAAAGCAAATATCGCTTGTTCAGGTTTTATATCTTTAATCTGCTTTAAAAAGGCAACACCCTCTGGTGCTACACTTAGATCCCCAATAACAATATCATACTGATTAGTGTTAAAAAACTCTAGGGACTCCTCTCTTGATGAAGAGATATCTACTCTCTCAAAGAGTAGCTCAAGCATGCTAGTAGTCAAATCAAACATTGACATATCATCTTTAATAAAAAGTATATTCCATTTTTTATCTGTAGCCATTACTATCCTTCTTTGTCACTCTATGTTTAAACTTTGAGGCGAGTACTCATAAACTCTTTAGAAAACTCTACCCCTTTTTTCTTAAAAAGTTTGGAGAGTTCAGGTGTATAGACTTCATCAGACGTCACAGAAAATAGCTCTATCCATCTTGCAAAACTCTCTCTTCTAATATGTGGAAGCTTAATATGAGCACCGATAAAGTTCCCAATATAAGTATCTTCTCCTAAAAGTTTAGCCAACCAGAAGTCTGCTAGAAGTTCTATATGCTCAACCCAGTCTTCACTTGTTAAATCATCCCCAAGCTCATTTGTAAAAAAAGGACCTATCTCCTCATCAAGGATGGCTTTTTCATAAAATATGGTCATTAAGACTCTGAGGTTCTCTCTTGTGATACTATTTTGAAGTTCTATGCTTCATCCTTTTTTCATGGTATAAATATGACGCTTATTGACAGCCACAACTTCCACTGCTGCAACTATCATCATACATAGAAGCATCAGCACTTGAACTATCTGTACTACAGTCCCCATCAGCACATTTTGAATATGCATTCGGGTTATCTACTACTCTTATTACAAATCCGTCACTCTGGGTTTTTTGAGCAGTGAAGAGATGCTTTGTACAGAACTCTTCATTCATAAGCTCTGCTAGTATGTTAGCGTAGTTGTATGCATCTTTTTGAGTCTCAAATGACTTCTCAGACGAGTACTCACTCTTTTTAAAACATCCACACTCGTACTCCATCTCTACTAAATACATAAATTCTTCCTTTTGCTAATCTTTTTGCGGGAGTATAGCTAATCAAACACAAAATGAAGCAGTTTAAAAAAGTAGTTAGCCTTTATAAAAGTACTTTTATTTTGCAGCTATACAGATACTTCACAACCCTGAGCCATTAAGTTTTCCAACCACTCAATATGCT
>JBDLHW010000300.1:0-1611 GCA_039715155.1 Campylobacterota bacterium
ATCCTCTCCAAAGATATACATCTTTTCACGTTTACCTGTAGCAGCTTCAGCAGCTACTTTGATGAGCAGTGTCGCATTTTCAGTAGACTGACCGATGCGACCATCCGGGTCAGAACCAGCTACATTAAAATAACGCAGTGCAGCATACTTAAAATCATCATAGGCAAACGCTGTATCTTTAAGTACTCTTTCACTCATGAGTTTACTCATCCCATAAGGGTTTATAGGGTCTGTAGGGTCACTTTCTTTAAGTCCTGTTTCCAAGTTAACGACAGTTGCATCAGGCTCTCCATACGTTGCTGCTGTTGAAGAAAAGATAAACTTCTTCACTCCATTTTCAGTAGCACACTTTATAAGATTGGCAGTATTTGCAGTGTTATTGAGATAATACTTTAAAGGGTTTTCAACACTTTCTGGCACTACAAGAGAGGCAGCGAAATGAATAATAGCATCAAACTGATTTTCATTCATGATTATTCCAATCTTCTCAAAATCAGAAAGATCTTCTTCTATGAAATTCAAAGTTACACTGTTTTCTTTTGCGATAACAACCAATGTATCAACAGTCTCTTTAAACCCTGTAACAAGATTATCAAGAATGGTTATTTCATGCCCACTATTTTCAAGCAAAAGTTTAACCACATGGCTACCTATATACCCTGCTCCACCTGTTACAAGTATATGCATTAATTATTTCCCTTGTACCAGTTATACATCTTTTCTATACCACTTTTTAGTTCAATTTGATGCTTCCAACCAAGACTATGAAGTTTAGATACATCTGTAAGCTTCTTCATCGTTCCATCTGGTTTATCTGTATTGAAATAGAGTTCACCCTTAAATCCGATGATCTCTTTAATAGTTTCTGCTAATTCTTTAATCGAGATATCCACACCTGTACCTATGTTTATATGAGTATTGCGAATCTCTTGGTTTTTGACTTCATTTGGCGTACAGGTAATGTTTGACCCGTCTGTAATGCTGTATGTGTCTTTGAAGTCTCTATTTTCCATAAGAAAAACACAGGCATCAGCCATATCTTCAGACCAAAGGAACTCACGCATAGGTTTACCTGAACCCCATATCTCTACTTTGTTCTCATCTACTCCAAAGTTTGCAAGGTAGGCTTTTGCTTCATCTATGTTCTTCACACCAAGATCTTTAACCACTTCATCATATTTGCCTTCATTGAGGAGTTTTGCACAATGGATCTTTCTGATAAGTGCAGGAAGTACATGTGATTTTTCAAGGTCAAAGTTATCGTTAGGACCGTAAAGATTGGTCGGCATCACAGAGATGTAGTTGGTACCATACTGCAAATTATAACTCTCACACATCTTAATACCCGCTATTTTCGCTATGGCATAAGGTTCATTAGTGTACTCCAATGTATCTCTAAGAAGACAATCTTCAGGCATTGGTTGTGGTGCATTTTTCGGATAGATACAGGTAGAGCCTAAAAACATCAGTTTCTTGACACCATTTTTGTAACTTTGGTGGATAATGTTGTTTTGTATCTGTAGATTTTCATAGATAAAGTCTGCACGATAAGTGTTATTGGCCACTATACCACCCACTTTTGCTGCAGCAAGAAATACGAATTCTGGTTTT
>JBDLHW010000301.1:0-1608 GCA_039715155.1 Campylobacterota bacterium
AAAATAGGTACATACTACGATAAAAAAACAGAGATAGCTATTTTGGCTAAAAGAAAATCTGGCTTGCAGATAGCAGGCGCCTGTAAATATTCAGTAGAACCAGCCAAAATCAACATGATGCAAACCCTCATAGAAAAGTGTGGGAAAGCAGAACTTGACATTGCTGATTATGTACTTTTTTCTAAAAATGGATTTACTCCAGAAGTGGAAGCATTAAAAGAGAAAGATGTGATGATCTTATCTCAAGTAGACTTGTCTACCTTGTTAGATGATTTGAGCAAAGATGACCTGTTGGTCTATAAAAATAAAAAGTATTAATACTTAGGGCTTCTTGTGTAGTACTTCACTTTTTGTACCATCTACAAAGATGAGCTGCACATCAATAGACTTTGCAGTACCTAGCGCCAGCTTTAACATGATCAAATCTTTTTTAATGCTTGAAATGCCATCATCTTTACAGGGTTGCAGTGTCCAGACTTTGTCGAGTGCATCGGAGTTTATACTGTAACGTACCTCTTTTATGCCACAGGTATAGGCTTCTAAGTGGGTAAAGTAAATGAGTTGTTGTCCATTAAAGTCACGAAAACTCACCCATGATCTTTGTGTCATATTCAATATTTTTTTCATTTGTTCAGGCGGCATGGCATTGAGTGCTGGGGTAAAAAGAGTGAAGAAAAGTAGAAGTGTTATGAGTATTTTAATCGCTTTCATCGTAAGCTCCTTTCAAAGCCTTAGTACCATACGATAACCAGACTATGTTTAGTTTCAGATAAAAGGTTGTGATAAAAGTAACTTAAAGATTAAAGGCGGATGTTGTATTTGTTGAAAAGTTCTACTTTTGAACTTACATTGGACTTGTTAAAGATGTTTTTCATATGTGTTTTAAGTGTATTAATGGAAATATGTAATGTCTTGGCTACATTTTCATAAGGCATACCGGTTAAAACCAGTTTTACAATCTTTCTTTCTTGGGGTGTTAAAAAGTGCATCTCTTCATCTATACGGATACACTTACTGTAGAGTGTGTTGCGTTTTCTGTCATAAAGAGGGCGTAGGAGTATCGCTAACATGCATTTTACAGTTTGAAGTTTTTCTATATCCATATCATTCTCTGATTGAGAAATAAAACAAACATAGCCTATCATCACTTTATTGTCATATGAAAAAATAGGCATCATGATGCCACTTTTCATTTCAAGTTCTTTTGTAAATAAAGCGGATTCTCGTTTGCTTATGAAACCTCTAAAAAGTTGATAGATCTCCGTAATTTTGTCATGTTTCAAACCTGAAGCAAAGTGTTTGTCACAATTGGCAACAAATTTTTCCCATCTAAAGTTTTTTTTGTTGAAGATGTATTTTTTTAACAGATGTGAAAGTAGCTTCCCTTTCTCTAAAATATACTCAGGATTGACTATTTCTTGTTCATGCATATACACCGTAATAAAATCTGCACCAGAATGTTCAAGAAAATAATCATTGTATCTATGCAGTATGACTTTAACTGCTCTCCCCTCAATTATACATGATTGTAACTCTATCATCTTGCGAAGTATATCGGGGTCGTTTATTTGTATGGGCATGGTATGTACTTTATATTTTCCTATAGTT
>JBDLHW010000302.1:0-1586 GCA_039715155.1 Campylobacterota bacterium
TCTGAAAAGAGTTTAGCCACAGGCTTCTCTCTAACAGAACAGGTATTAATGATGATCAGGTCGGCATCTTTGAGGTCTTCAGTGATCTCGTAAGATTCTTTTTGATTCAGTTCTGCGATCATATGTTCACTGTCACGAACGTTCATTGCACAACCCAGTGTTTCTATAAATAATTTTTTATGACTCGGCATTTCACATCCTTTCATTTAGTGAAAGTATTGCATTAGACTTTAGTTTTAAAAGTGCCTCGCTATATTGAATTTTAATTCTTATACTCAATGATTTGTCTTTCTGTAGGAAATTTTGGAGTAAGCTCCAAAAAATAATGTTGACATAAAGTCAAGTTTAGCAGTTCGCTAAAACGGCTTGTGTTTCTTGTTTTAGGCGATGATATGCACCTCATAGATATATTCATTATCATCAAGTCCGTATTTCACTTCTCGCATATAAACAGAGTAACCTTTCTCTTCGAAATATTCTATCAACTCTTTTAGATCTTTATGCGAGTTGTCTTTATCAAAATAAAATATAGATTTGTTCGCTAGTTCTTCTTCTAACTTTTTTAACTCAATCGTTTTTGGTTTTGCTTTAAGTGTTGTTCTAGCAAGTTTTAATTTCATCTATCTATACCTTTTAAATTATCTTCTTATTTTTTCAGACTTAATTATAAAAATTATACTTTATTTTCAGTAAAGCTTTGGTTAGATATAATGCTTAACTTCAAAAACAACACCTCCCCAAGACGTTATTAACACTGTTATGTTACCTCTTGTAGCGTGGTATAGTAGATTGATGATCAACAAAACTGACGAATAGGAATCATTATGGAAAAAATATTGGACATTATAGAAGCGATCGCTCATGAAAAAAACATCTCTAAAGAACATGCCATAGAGGCTTTTAAAGAGGCTTTGATCAATACTGCAAAAAAATTAACGAGTTTTACAAGCACCTTTGAAGTGATCATTGACCCTGATACAAAAACATATTCAGTCAACAAGGTCATCACTGTAGTAGCAGATGATGATGAGCAGCTTTATGTAGAAGTAGGGAAGGAGGGAAATACAAAAGAGATCGAATCAGACAGTTTTATCTCTCTTTCTGAAGCGAAGGAGGAGTTTGATGACTCTTTAGAGCTTGGAGATCAACTAACAGAAGAATTTATTCTTGAAGATCATGGTCGTACTGCTTCAGCAAATCTCTTTAGAGAACTTGAATACCATGTACAAAGACGTGTTGAACAAGATCTATTTGAAAAATATAAAGAGAAAGTTGGTTCTGTCATGCTAGGTACGGTCAACCGTGTTGATGCAGATGACAATACACATGTTGAAATCGGTGAGCTTAAAGGTATTATGACACTTAGAAACCGTATTAAAGGGGAGAAATTCAGACGTGGAGACTCCATCCGTGCGCTTCTTAGATATGTAAGTGTTGACCCTGAATTCGGTCTTTTCCTTGAACTAACAAGAACTTCACCTAAATTCCTTGAAGCACTGATGGCAAATGAAGTACCTGAGATCGCTGATGGTATCGTTGAAATCACAGCTGCTGCTAGAATCCCTGGAGAAAGAGCCAAAATAGCA
>JBDLHW010000303.1:0-1576 GCA_039715155.1 Campylobacterota bacterium
TTAGAAAAATCTACCTATCAAAAATTTGAAATTATTGGTATCAGTAATAACAGTGAAGATCCGGAGATCTTTCAACTTATGGCAGAACTTGAACAAAAAGATTCACGTATCTCTTTTTATGAATATAATGTAGAATTCAACTATGCAGATATCAATAACCACGCCGTAAAAACTTATGCCAAAGGGGAACATGTTTTACTGCTCAACAATGATATAGAAGTAATTTCATCTGATTGGATAGAAGCGATGTTAGAACAATCCCAAAGAGAAGATGTGGGTTGTGTTGGTGCAAAGCTATACTATCCTAATGATACAGTACAGCATGCAGGTATTATTATAGGTTTAGGTGGATATGCTGGGCACTCGCATAAGATGTATAGCAGGTACAACCCAGGTTACTTCAATAGACTTAATGTTGTACAAAACCTTTTAGCCGTAACTGCAGCTTGTCTTATGATCAAAAAAAGTATCTATCTGGAAGTAAACGGGATGGATGATGTAAAGTTTAAGGTCGCTTATAATGATGTAGATTTCTGTCTTAGAGTTTACAAACAGGGGTATCTTAACATTTTTACTCCGTTTGCAGAAATGTATCATCATGAATCAATCTCAAGAGGATATGAAACAACACCTGAAAAGATTGCTAGATTTCAAACAGAAAAAGATGCACTTTACAGCAGACATAAGGATATTTTAGACAATGGTGATCCTTACTATAATCCAAATCTAACACTTGATACGGAAGACTTTAGTATATGTCCACAATAAATTTACAAAATATAAGAATTTGGATCGCTTCTATTGTCTCTATATTTCTTTTATTTTTTATTTTTTTATTTTTCCAAAACGGTACAACACTGATTGTAACTATGGAGTCAAAGACACAAAAACCACTTCAAGCACAAATTTATTTTACCAAAGAGGGGCAACCATTTATAGAGAAAAACTCTAGACGTGCCCATAAAGTAAAAAGAAACAACTATTATTTTAAATTACCAAAACCTGAAGAGATGCAGTATGTAAGATTTGACCCTGCGAGACAAAAATCTGATATATCTATCAAAAGAATCACTCTTTCTACTACTAAATGGTTTCGAACAAAACTCTATGATGTACCAACTACCAATGTGATACCTGTACACCAAATAGAGAACTTTAAACCGTCAGATAAAGAAGTTAAATTTTCCACTACCGGTAATGACCCCCATTTTAACATGAGACTTTCATCTACATATATTTCTAAAACAAAAAATATACACTTAGATATGCTTCTATTAGCTATGATACTTTTTGGTATTTTGATGTATCTATACCATATATATAAAACCCAGGAATTAGATCATTTCCTGACATCAAAACTCATTTTATATGCTCTGTTTTTTGCATTGGCATTATTTAAAGTTGACTATTATAAAGACAATATTCGTTTTGGCTACCCGCCTGATGAACTTGCACATTTAGCTTATATTCAACATGTGCATACGCATGATGAACTCATGCCAAATTTTAAAGAGATGGTAATGATCAATAACAAAAATGCAGGTAATTACCTCAGCCACCCTCCACTTTACTACAA
>JBDLHW010000304.1:0-1563 GCA_039715155.1 Campylobacterota bacterium
TGCATTTTTGCAAAAATCACATCACTTACTTTGTCTAACACATTTAGAATCGTATGCGGCTCTATGGGTTTTGGAATATAATGTAAAATACCCAGATTAATAAACTCTATAAGGTATTCGGGTTCTTGATGTGCAGATATGACTATGAACAATTGATCGTTAGTATCGTCTTTAATCTCTTTTATCATCTCGATACCATTCATCTTAGGCATCTCATAATCACTGATAACGATGTCGTAGCTTGTTCCATGCTTTTTTTTGAAGTCCAGATACTTCTCTACACCTTCTCTCCCATTGGATGCTACCTCTACCTTTTTAAAATAGTTCTGCAAAAACAGTGTAATTTTCTTTTGAAGAGGAAGATAATCTTCCACAAGAAGTACGCTTAGATCTTGACACTTGTTATATACTTTTTTGTTCATTAGCAATGTTCCCCTAGAGATACTATAGCATAATATTAAGTTTCATCATGCCGTGATGTATACAAATAAATCTCAAAACAGATACCCTCTTCACTGTTTTTGGCAGTTAAAGATCCCGTCGAGTAGTGTTCTATCAGTACTTTAGACATATACAGGCCAATGCCCGTACCGTGTTTATCATCTTTTGTTGAAAAGTAAGGGTCAAATATCTGAGGTAATATTGTTTCATCTATGCCCCCGCCGTTATCACAGATCTTGATGAGGAAAGCATCTTGCTCTTCAACTACACTTATCATGATCTTGGGATCTAAAGTACCTTTCTCTTTAAAATTATCTATACTGTTCTTAATGATATTTACAAAAACCTGCATTAATTCATAGGTATAGATCTCTATGCTATGGTTGGTTTGTATCTCTTTTTGTATCTCGATACGCTCTTTTACTATAGAAGACTTTAAGATCATCAATGCTTTTTTAATAGGGATATCCAGCGTTGTGAGCTCTTTTTCCTTGTTGGGTTTAAAGTAGTTTTTGAAATCGTCGATGGTTTTTGTAAGGTAGTGTGTATATTGGTGTATATCTTCAAGTTCTTTTTTTAAAAATTTTACAAAGTTTTTTTGGGAAGTTTTATCATCAAGGTTAAATTTTTCTAAATCAAGTTTGGTTTGAATGCCCAATGTCGTCATATCTATGACACTGAGAGGTTGTCTCCATTGATGGGCAATGTTTCCCATCATCTCACCCATACTTGCCATTTTATTTTGTTGAAACATCATCTGGTCTTTTTCTCTTGATTTTTTTACCTCTTCATCTATCTTAAATTGTAAGACTTCATTCATCTTTTTTATCTCATCTTGTTTTGCCAACTCTTTTGCATACTGCATCTCACTCTTTTGTAAAAGTTTAATTCTATAAGAGATGATCAAAGCTAAGGTAACAGCCTCAATGATCATACCCATAAGCGCTGCATTATGGACAAAGTATCCATGGTCAAAGACACCCATATAATATAGATTGGTGATAGTCAGGAAGATAGCAAAAACACTGTGTCCCAGTAAAAATATTAGTGCTAAAGGGTTTCCTTTTTTCATAATAAAATAAGTGGTTACCCAAAATACAATACACATATACTGAAAAGTAA
>JBDLHW010000305.1:0-1534 GCA_039715155.1 Campylobacterota bacterium
AGCTCTTCACTTACAGCGTTAATACGAACACCTTTAACACCAACAGTTGCACCAACAGCATCAACTTGCGGGTGAGTACTCATAATCGCTATTTTAGCTCTCTCTCCAGGGATACGAGCAGCTTTTTCGATGATAACAGTACCCTCGGCAATCTCCGGAACTTCAAGTTCTAAAAGAGCTTCTAGGAATTTAGGAGATGTACGTGAAAGTTCTATCTGAATCCCGTTTTCTTTGTCCATGTTTACACGGCGAACAACTGCTTTAATATGGTCACCAACATCAAAGAACTCACCTTTAATACGGCTTTTCATTGGTAGTACAGCACGCACTTCATCAACTTCGATGTATGTTGCGTTTTGAGAATCAACACGAGTTACACGCCCACTTACTAAAGTTCCAACTTTTGATTTGTATTTGTTAAAAAGTTCATCCTCTACAAGTCTCTGTATATGGTACTCAATCTCACGGTGAAGTTGAGATGCACCAGTTCTACCATGATCTTCAAGGTTGTGGTCAATCTGAAGCTGATCATCAAGCTCAACCTGATCATCATACTCTCTAGCATCTGTAATAGAAATGAAAGCTGGAGCTAACTCCTCATCTTGAAGTCTCTCATCTTCATCAGCCACAACAGTGATTGTTTGAACGATATTTATAGTTTTTGTTTCATCATCTATTTGTGCTTCAAAAGCAAAATTTCTATCAATTACTCTTTTTGCAGTCTGTACAAACGCAGTCTTTAAAGCTTCAAGAACTTGTTCAGGCGCAAGACCTTTTTCATGTGCAATAGCTTCTGCAATATCTAAAATTTTTTCCATATTAATTCCTTAATTTTATTTCATAAAATGAAGAAACCCCTATTTATTAGTCCAATAAAGGAACAAAGTCCCTTTATTTTCGCTTGCGCCGCTGAGACGACTAAAGCTAGCCTTTAATAAGGCAGATTCCCAATTTTGCTTTAACATTGATAAGTAAATTTGGGGAATTTCTTATGAAGTATGAAATTATACTCAATAACTGCTAAAAACATCTTTAATCAGCTTTTTAGTAGTTTTTAACTATAATGCATTACTTTTATATATAAACCTAAGGATATACAATTATGGATTTAAAATTCGCAAGAACAGAGATAGATGCTAAACCTAAAAAAGCCGACTTAGCTAAGATTGAAGCAGCTGTTGAGAAAGATGATAGCATTATATTTTACTTTGATAGAGAAAATTCTCACAAAGACCTGCTAGAACTTCAAGATCACTTTGAAGCAAAAGGTAAAAGTTTTTATATGAGCGAAGTAAAATTTGGTCTTTCTGATAACGACTACATGTATCAAGTTCATATCGTAAACTAAACCAGAGACAAAAAATGAGCAAAAAGTTATTTATAGAAACACTGGGTTGTGCGATGAACTCTCGTGACTCTGAGCATATGATTGCTGAGTTGCAAGAGAAAGAGGGGTATGAGACTACTAATACTCTTGAGATTGCTGACCTTATTTTAATAAATACCTGTTCTGTAAGAGAAAAACCTGTGCATA
>JBDLHW010000306.1:0-1532 GCA_039715155.1 Campylobacterota bacterium
GGTGATAGAGAGAAGTTCTTAGATGCCGGTATGGATGAGTATTTGACTAAACCAGTTGATAAGAACCAACTTGTTAAAGCATTAAAAAAAGTTTTAGCCCAAAAGAGTGAAAATAATCATTGATAAAATAATTGTAAATATGTAGAGTAGATATGCTGCACTTCTCCCTAAAAACAGAAGCATACTATAGTGAGACTCATAGAACTACTTCATAATCTGAGTTAAAATCCATTAAGGTATAATATCTTAATCTTAGACAAGGATATGATTATGATGCCAGAAGAGCGATATAAAAAACTTAAAGAGTATCTTTCTGCAGAGAACCCTGTTCTCTTGGATGTGATAGATAAATATAAAGCATTAGATAAACTAGGGCATAAGATAGGTCTTATAGAACCTAATGAAACTTATACAAGCCATATCTCGTGGTGGCCGATGATCTCAATTTTGGGAACATTTTCTGCAGGTAAATCATCTTTTATCAATGAATATATTGGTACTCCTATTCAACAGAGCGGAAATCAGGCAATAGATGACAAGTTTACTGTTATCTGTTACGGCAATAACGAAGAAGCTACAACACTTCCCGGACTTGCACTCGATGCTGACCCACGTTTTCCTTTTTATAACATCAGTGAAGAGATAAACAAGGTAGATTCAGGAGAGGGGAATCGTGTGAACCTTTATCTTCAACTCAAAACACTGAAGTCTCCAGAAGTTAAAGGCAAAATACTTATAGACTCTCCGGGTTTTGATGCTGACAGTCAACGTGACGGTATTTTACGTATCACAAACCACATTGTAGAGATGTCAGATCTGGTTCTTGTCTTTTTTGATGCACGCCATCCCGAACCAGGAGCCATGCGTGATACATTGGAACATCTGGTTGCAACGACCATTGGGCATAAAGATGCAAATAAAGTGCTTTATATCCTTAATCAGATCGATACAACAGCCAAAGAGGATAACCTTGAAGATGTGATCTCCTCTTGGCAGAGAGCTCTTGCCAAAGAGGGTCTTATTTCAGGAAATTTTTATAGTATATATAATGAAGGTGCGGCTACTTCCATAGAAGATGAAGCGATGCAAACACGCCTTGAGAGTAAAAAGAACATAGATCTTGCACGTATTATAGAACGTATGGATAAGGTTAGTATAGAGCGTGCTTACCGCATTATTAAGGCTCTTGATGATTTTTCAAGAGAGATAAAAGAGGAAAAACTCCCACTGCTTCAGGAGGAACTGCAGGAGTGGGGACGTAAGGTACTTTGGACAGATCTGGGTGCTGTTGTTCTGTTTCTTATTGTGGCTGGGGTTCTTCAAGTTCAATTTAACGTATTGGAACTAATGGGTTCTCCTGTAAGTATGATACTCGGCGGAGGTCTCTTTGTATTAATTATCTTTCTTGTACATATGAAAGCACGTAGTTTTTTTGCACAAAGAGCATCTAAAAAATGGAAAGAGAAAGATATCAGTATCTCAAAAGCGATCATGCATAATACCAAATGGTGGAGAACAACATTCGGTTTTGG
>JBDLHW010000307.1:0-1531 GCA_039715155.1 Campylobacterota bacterium
TGGATGAGTGCACAACAATATCTGTTACATTAAGCGATTCATATTTATGGTCATCTGTGATCCAGCGTCTTTTACCTATTTTTAGACGACCATTGTAGGTGTTGAACCATGTATCGGGTGTGACTACTTTGTTATCCAGGGCGATCGCAACAGTAAGGGGTTTAATGACAGATCCTGCTTCATAGGGGTACTCAGTAAACTTAGGTACCAGTGCAGCCACATCTTTTTGTCTGATATGGGAAGGATCATAACGTTTTGTCGTAGCAAGAGAGAGCACCTTGCCTGTCCCACTCTCCATAATACCCACGACGATCTCTTCTGCTTCGATACTTTGTTGCATCTTATCTATCATCATCTCAACGCGTCTTTGGAGATCCAATGGAATGTTTAAGTGTAGATCAAGTCCGTCCACACGCTTTTGTTTAATGCTGTTTTTGTCATGGATAACAGCGCCCACAACATCACGTTTCCCTCTGAAAAAGCCATTTTTTTTAGAAGTAATATGTTTTTCATAATGTCTTTCAAGACCTTTTTGACCCAAAGGACGTGTATATCTACCATCACTGTTTTTTCTGACATAACCTAAAATGGGGCTAAGTGTATCTTTTAAAGGAAAACGTCTGCTTTCACCATTTTCAATGATGTCCAAACCGTAGAGTACCTCTATCCCTCTACTTGTTTTTATGGATTGAAAGACATCCAGTTTCCTTAGTTTATAAGCGAGTGCCTTGAGTTGCATTGCAGCACGGGAAGAGATGGTTCTTGAGAGTATAATATTCCCTTTTTTCTCTTTACCTTTACGGTTTTTAAATTGTTTGAGAAGTTTTGCCTCAGGAATACCGCTGTAGATAGAAAATAGTTTCACAAAGAGTTCTTTTTTTCCTGGGGATATGCTGGCACCACGTACGACAGCCTGGTAGGTTTTGTGCGAATCACTTAATACATAGTTGTCTGCAGAGATGATGGACCCTCGAAAAGAACGGTCATAAATGGTTTTATTGTGGCTTGGTATACGTCTGTCAGATGAGACGGTGTTAAGAACAGAAGAGAGAAAAATAGCCATAGCAAGTACTAGAATGACAAATAGAAAAGAAATCTTGTTCTTTCTTTGGTGTATAGCATTGTTTTGTTTATTCATCTATTCTTGTTCCTTAGAGTTGAATTTTATCAAAGTTATCTGTTAAATCTGATAAAATACTAATGAATATAGATTTAACTAGAATAAAAGAGAAAGAACAATGATAGATAAACCCCTTCTACTTGGTGTTATGACACTTCTCACACTTTCATTGGTAATGAGCTACTCTCTTTCTACCTATGCCATCGTGCATTTTGGTTATGCAGACTTTCATTTTTTTATTCGCCAGATTGCAGCGGTTTTTGTAGGGTTTATGGCTATGGTGGTTTTAAGTAAACTGGAACCGGATACCTGGTTTGTGAGGGTAGGGCTTTTACTGTTCATTACATTTTTTATTTTGATGATCGTGATGCAGTTCCTACCTCCTTCTTTGGTAAATGCCGTAGGTGGTGC
>JBDLHW010000308.1:0-1529 GCA_039715155.1 Campylobacterota bacterium
ACAGCTTGTGAGAGTTGTGTGACAGTTTGTCCTACTCATATCGATATCCGTAAGGGTCTTCAGTTAGAGTGTATTAACTGTCTAGAGTGTGTTGATGCTTGTACAACTGTTATGGGTAAACTTGGGAAACCTTCTCTTGTTACATGGTCTAGTGATTATGAGATAGTTGACCAAAAAGGTAAGACGCAGTATTTCCGTCCTAAGATTTTAGCTTATATTGCACTTCTTGTAGGTATTGCTATTATTCTTGGTATGATGGGAAGTACAAAAGAGCATATGCTTTTAAATATCAACAAAGAGACAAGGCTTTACTCGACTAAACTGACTCAAGATGGTACTGTCAGAGTAGATAACTCTTATGTTTTCCTACTTCAAAACACACAAAACGAGAAGATGAAGTTTTTCTTTGAAGTAGTTCCACCAGCGGGTATGGAAGGTAAAATAGAGATAGCAAAACCAGCTAAAGCGTTTACTGTTGTTCCGGGAACTAAAAAGAAAAAAATTGTTACGCTCAGAACAAACGAGGTACTTGTTGATGATGCTAGAAAAGATACAGTTATCCCTATTACTATCCATGCTTACGCATTAGATAAAGATGGCAAGCAGAGTGAGAAGATATCTGTTCTTAGAAACTCAACATTTATCTTCCCTAAGAAAAGTATTTTGGACGCTGCAAAGTAACTTCTCTTTAATCTAGAATCGGATAAACTCTACATAGTATATTTGTGGGGTTTATTATGTTAGAAAAAATTAAAAAAATAGTTTTATATACGTTTCTAATCTATGGCTTTTTTGGCTTTATCGTTCTTCCTTTTGTTTTAAAGCCACAAGTTATAGAGATTGTTCAAAAAGAGACAAACTCTAAGATAGATATCCAGAGCATCTCATTTAACCCCTTTCTTTTTAAACTGAAACTCTCTGGTGTTGTGTTAAGCAGTTTAGATGATAAGCCCCTTGTCTCTTTTGATTCCTTAGTTGTAGATCTTGAGCTATACTCACTTTTAATCTCTGCAATTCATATAAATGAGCTCACACTCTCTCAGCCAAAAATCCATGTTGTCTATAATGATGATAAGACAATTAATCTCCTTAGTGTTTTAAAAGAGAAAGAGGAGAGTGTAGCTGTAGAGCCAAAAGAGACTACGGCAGCGCCTAGAATTATAATTGACTCTCTTGAAGTAGTTGATGGTTACGTGAGTTATGAAGATTATACTTTGGAGAGTAAGTTTGATTTCTCCTTTGGGGATATCGGCTTTGAACTTAAAGATATTGATACTAATGATTTTAACACGAGCAGTGCTGAGCTTAGATTTTATTCACATCTTGGTGATGGAGGATTTGTTGATTTTAAAAGTAAGATAGAGGGGTTTAAACCCTTTGTAGTTAACGGTAGTTTAGATTTTGAAGCGAGTAAGCTCTACTCTCAGTGGAAGTATATGCAGGACTCTCTAAATTTAGAAGTTGCAGATGGAAAAATATCTTTTCATACAGAGTATCATTTAAATCTGGATGATTTAAACGCAACTACA
>JBDLHW010000309.1:0-1518 GCA_039715155.1 Campylobacterota bacterium
GTAATGAAAAAAATGAGCGCCTAAAAACTCATTCAAAGTACGGTATAAAGGTCACTAAAAAGAGTTTATCTAAAAATGGCTGTAAAAAAACACCAAACTTTATCCCAAATGTAGTTCTACACGTGTAATAAAAAAGGGAAGACAAAGAGGACTTCAACGCTATAAATGTCAAGACTGCAGTCACTGGTTTTCATCCAAAAGAAGACCTGATAAACTACATAAAGTTATTTTCCGAGAATACTTCTATCACAAGCAAACATTGAGACAACTATCAGAGAAATATCAACGAAGTATTCCGTGGATAAGAAAGCAGATATTTGAGTATGAACCACCATATCATACTTATAATCCTAGAGCCATCACAGTAATTGCAGATGCAACTTTTTTCGGCAAGCGAAGAGATAAGTTTGGTGTACTTGTTTTTAAAGATGCGATTAGTAGTGAGATACTGATCTGGAAACATATCGAGACAGAAAAGATCAAAGACTATAAACATCTCATAAACGAGCTTCTTGATAGGGGTTTTACAATCAACGGTATTGTTGTAGACGGTAAGCGTGGCTTATTTAGGGCTTTGGAGGAATATCCAGTACAAATGTGTCACTTCCATCAGAAAATGATCCTACAGAGATACCTCACTAGAAAGCCAAAGCTTGATGCATCTAAGGATCTAAAGAAAATTATTTCTAGACTAACTTCTACAACTCTAACCAGGTTTGAAAACAAGCTTGACTTATGGTATCAGAAATATGAAGAGTTTATCAATGAAAAAAGTATCAATCCAACTACTGGTAAGGAACAATATACCCATCGAAGATTAATGGCTGCATATAAAAGTTTACGAAGAAACTTACCCTATCTTTTTACTTACAAAAATGATCCCGAAGTTGGTATGGTCAACACAACAAATGCTTTGGATGGAGGAGTCTTTACTCAACTTAAAAAATTAACGAAATTGCATCAGGGAATGAACAGAAGTTTGAAGACTAAAATGATCGATGATTATCTTGTCAATTATAATAGCAGACTATAATTTAGGCGCTCGTTTTTTTCATTACGTCTCATTTTTAAAGTAAAGTGATTTATCTACTATTTTGTTTTGTGGAAAAATAAATATTTATATTTTGAGAATATAAATGTTTTTCACTTTGATCCTTTAGTACAAATTCCTACGCAATACCCTTTTTTATTATCAGCTTTTTGTGTCTGTTGTCAGCATTTTAACCAATGCTTGCTGTATCGCCTCAGCATGCTTTACAAAAGCATTTTTACTAAGAATCAAAATATTCATGTTAGTATTGATTTCAAAAGCCAATAGATCCATCTCTTTGTCAATATAACAATCGATACCAAAAAAGTCCAAACCCAAACGATTGTGAATTTCAGTAATTGTTGGTTGGATTAATGGTTTGATCTCTCTATTAAAACATTTAGCTATAGAAACTTGATCTTTTTCCTTCTCCTTAAGTTGGGACTTGGCATGTACCATCCATTCTTTACCAAAAACAACATGACGAA
>JBDLHW010000031.1:0-14123 GCA_039715155.1 Campylobacterota bacterium
TGGTTATCAACGCCCACTGTTTAGCCAGTCGTTACCAGCAAGCATGACCAGACGATGGACACAGGAGATTTATCAGAGGAAACACATAGAGCAATTATGGTTGAAGCGGAAATGTTTAATCATGATTTGACATTACAATTCGGACTATTATCGGGAGACTGTATAAATGAAGATGATTTCATAGAAAGTTTCTTTACATGTAATACTCACGATACTCTACTTTTTGTAACAGACCGTGGACAACTACACTGGTTAAAAGTTTATCGTATCCCTGAAGGAAGTCGTGTAGCTAAAGGTAAGGCAGTGGTAAACCTTATAAACCTGCAAGCAGATGAAAAAATCCGTTCAATCATTCCAACTACAGACTTTAGTGAAGATAAAGGTCTTGTTTTCTTTACTAAAAACGGTGTTGTTAAACGTACAAATCTAAGTGAGTTCTCAAACATCAGAAGTAATGGTGTAAGAGCAATTGTTCTTGATGAAGATGATGAGTTAATCACTGCTAAAATTGCCAACCAAGATATCAAATATCTATTTATAGTTACTAAACTTGCTCAGTGTATTAAGTTTGAGATAGAAAAAACTCGTGAACAAGGTAGAAGTACTCGTGGTGTTAGAGGTATCAAGTTTAAGCATGAGGGTGACGAAGTAGTAGATGCTAATATCATCGCAAATGATGAACAAGAGATTCTTGTAGTAGCTGAGAAAGGTATCGGTAAACGTACTGATGCTGGTGAGTACAGACTTACAAACCGTGGTGGTTCTGGTGTTATTGCTATGAAAATGACTCCTAAAACTGGTAAACATATCGTTGGTGTTCTCATGGTTGATGAGACTATGGATATGATGGCACTTACTAAAGCAGGGAAAATGATTAGAGTAGATATGCAAACTATCTCAAAATCTAGCAGAAACACCTCTGGTGTTTACATTGTTAAAGGTGATGAAGTAGCATCTATTTCTCGTTGCCCTAAAGAGGAAAAAGAAGAAGATGAAACAGATACAGGATCTGAGTCTTTAGAATTGGAATAGTAGTTGCTTTAAGATGAGCAACTAAAATCTTAGACATAAAAAAGTGTCTTTGTAAGGAATAACATATGAAATACTCTCTGATACTAGTAGCACTTCTTGGTTTTACTGCTTGTACAGCAGCTGAACCAACTACTACAGAAGCTAAACAGGTAGCTCCAGCACCATCTAACGTTACTGTAGTCTGTCCTACTGGAAGCTGTGAAAAAGCACCTGAGGTTCAAAAAGTTGAAGTTGTTAAGCCTATCGTGCCTGAAGTTCAGAAAGTTGAAGTTATTGCACCAATCGAGCTTGCAGAAAAAGAAGAGCCGAAAAAAGATGAAAATGTTTTAGACAATGAAAGCGACTTAATTATCGGTGTTGTAGGTCAAGGTGTTGCTCCTATGAACACATCATCTCCTGCTCAGGCTTATGCACTTGCAAAACGTGCAGCTGTTGCTGATGCTTACAGACTTATTGCAGAGAAAGTAAAAGGTGTTCGTATTGATGGTCAAGACTTGATTAAAAATATGATGGTTAAACGCTCTACTGTTCGCACATCTGTAAAAGCAATGGTTAGAAACGCTAACATCGTTGAAACTACTTTTAAAGAGGGTCTATGCGAAGTAGAGATGGAAATCGTACTTTCTCACTCAGACTTTGCTCAGTAATCCTTTTTAATTCGCTCGCTCTTAATGCGAGTGAATTTCTTATCTCCTACTCCTATATAGTAAAAGACGCTACACTCTACAACGAAACTCTCCAAATCTCCAAAGCTATGAAAAAATGCAGTGGCACCCCACAAAAAAGTTTTATATTTGACACAGATGGCGAAAAAAATTTAAAAAATATTATCTCAAAAAATAATGAAGATTTTATTAACTATATTCATGGACTAGGTCTTCATATAAACCATAAGGATAAAACTAAAAATCTACAACATAGTTCATACACAAAGTTAACACTAAAGACCACATGCTTCAAAGTCGATTTTAATGATAATTTCGCTAAAATTGCACCTTTAAAATAAGGGTGTTTAGCATCCAAATTTAGGGCATTGTGTGAAAATAGCAATAGTTGAAGATGATATCAATATGAGAAAATCTCTTGAAATCGCGATGAGCGACTATAAAGAGTTTCAAATCAAAACCTATAAGAATGCCAAAGATGCTCTTAAAGGTCTTGATGATAGCTTCGATTTAGTTATCACTGATATTAATATGCCCGGCATGGATGGTATAGAGTTTGTAAAAACTCTTAACGGTCGATTTGAAGTTATTATTATGACTGGAAATGCAACTCTTCAACGTGCTATTGAATCTATTCACCTTGGTGTAAAAGATTTTCTACTAAAACCTTTTGATGTTGACGCTTTAGTAGCGGCTATTAAACGTGAGGATAAAGTTCAAAAAGTTAAAAAGTCAGTAGCAAAAACAAAAAAGAGTGTTACTGGGTTTTTAGGAACATCTTCATCTCTTGAGGGTGTTATTAAAATAGCTGATAAAGCTGCTAAAACAGATGCCAGTGTTTTACTTTTAGGCCAGAGTGGTGTTGGTAAAGAGGTTTTCGCAAACCATATACATAAAAACTCACCAAGGACTAAAAAACCATTTGTTGCCATAAACATGGCTGCAATTCCTGAAAACCTTATAGAGAGTGAGCTTTTTGGGTTTGAGAAAGGTGCCTTCACTGATGCAAGTGAAGCAAAAGCCGGTCAGTTTGAAGTAGCTAACGGTGGTACACTTTTTCTTGATGAGATTGGTGAGATGCCTTATGGTGTTCAGGCAAAACTTCTTCGTGCTCTGCAAGAGAAAGAGGTAAGACGTCTTGGCTCATCCAAGTCTATAAAAATAGATATAAGAGTAATCTCGGCGACAAATGCAAACCTGCAGAGTAAAATAACAGATGGTGAATTTAGAGAGGATCTCTACTACCGTTTAAATACTATACCTCTAAACATCCCTCCCCTTTGCGAGAGACAAGATGAGATAATGCAGATTGCAGAGGCAATGGTTGAACAGAACTGTGCCAAGTATGGATTTGAGACAAAGACATTTTCAGAGGATGCACAGAGACAACTCCTCTCTTACAACTGGCCCGGGAATATACGTGAGCTTATCTCTGTTGTAGAGAGAGCTGTGATTTTGAGTGAAACACAAGAGATACAAACAGACGAATTGTACTTAGAAGTGCGACAGTAAAAGCTAAAAACTTCAAAAATGCTTTTGCTTACAAACAATAAAGAATATAGGAGAAAATAGTGAAAAAATATAATGTTGCTGTAGTTGGTGCCAATGGTGCTGTTGGTGAAGAGATATTAACAATTCTTTCAGAGATAGACTTCCCGATAAACAAATTAGTTCCACTTGCAAGTGCTAGAAGTGTTGGTAAAAAAGTTGAGTTTGATGGTAAAGAGATAGATATAATCGAACTTACTAATGATGTATTTGCAAAAGAGGAGATTGAGATAGCACTCTTTAGTGCTGGTGGAAGCGTTAGTGCTGAGTTTGCTCCTGACGCTGTTAAAGCTGGTGCAGTAGTCATTGATAATACTTCACACTTTAGAATGAATGAAGATGTTCCTCTAGTAGTCCCAGAAGTAAACCCACAAGATATTTCAAAATGGAAACAGAGTGGTGTTATCGCTAATCCTAACTGTTCAACTATTCAGATGGTTCAGACTCTTAAACCTCTTGATGATGCTTATGATCTGCTTAGAGTTGATGTATCTACTTACCAAGCAACTTCAGGTGCAGGAAAAACTGCAATGGAAGAGTTAGTAACACAGATGCAAGACTTCTTCGCATTTAAACTTGATGAGTCAGAGCACAATGCATTTAACCAGCAAATTGCCCTCAATGTAATCCCTCAAATAGATGTTTTCATGGAAAACGGATACACAAAAGAGGAGATGAAAATGGTAAACGAGACTACAAAAATCATGCATAAAGATATTGCTCTAAGTGCTACTTGTGTTCGTGTACCAACTCTTCGTGGTCATGCTGAGTCTTTAACACTTACTTTTGATAGTGAAGTTGAAGCGACTGAAGCGAGAGATATTTTAAGCAAAGCTCCAAACATAGTTATACTTGATAAGCCAGAAGAAGCTCTCTATCCTATGCCTGCAACTTGTGTAGACATGAACGAGACTTTTGTTGGTCGTATCAGAAATGACAACTACTCTAAAAATATGCTTCATATGTTTGTGGTTGCTGATAACCTTAGAGTTGGAGCTGCTACAAATGCAGTAAGAATTGCTCAGAAATGGGTAGAGATAGAAGGAGAAAAATAGATGTTAGAAAGAATATTTGAAAACTCACTATGGAGTACAAGGTTTATAGTAGTTCTTGCCGTAGTTTTTGGTTTAATCGGAGCAGTTGTTCTATTTACTGTGGCAAGTGTTGATATCTTTGTAACTTCAAAATATGTTGTAACAACATATTTAACTGGAGCACATCCGGAATATTTTCATCAAGATGTTGTTGGTGGAATTATTGGTGCAGTTGATTTATATCTAATCGGCGTAGTTATGCTACTTTTCTCTTTTGGTCTTTATGAACTTTTCATCTCTGATATAGATGCCGCAAAAGATGAAAGCGGTGAAGAGAATAAGATATTAGCTATCCATTCACTAGACCAACTTAAAGACAAAATCTCAAAAGTAATCGTGATGGTCCTTGTTGTTGGGTTCTTTCAAAAAGTTGCACATACAGAATACAATGGCGCACTAGATATGCTATACTTCGCGCTATCAATTACTGCCGTAGCAGTAGGTTTATATTTCTTGGGAAAAGTAGGTAAGAAACATTAATTTGAACGCAAAAAGGAAGTAATTCCCTTTTACTACGCTAGCCGCTGAGGCACTAAAGCTTTTTATATAAAAAGAATTATTTTAAGGAAAAACAATTGAGTAAAATATTTGTAGATGCATGTTTAGGCAAAGAGACTCCATACACTCCAGTTTGGATGATGAGACAAGCGGGACGTTACCTTCCTGAGTATATGGCTGTTCGTGCCGAGGCAGGAAACTTTTTAAACCTATGTCATGACCCTAAAAAAGCGGCAGAAGTAACTATTCAGCCATTAGATATTGTTGGTGTTGATGCTGCTATTTTGTTTAGTGATATTCTTGTTATCCCTGATGAGATGGGTATGGACTTAGGCTTCTTTACAGGAGAGGGTCCAAAATTTTCTGACCCTCTAAAGTCTGAAGAAGATTTAGATAGACTCCTTGGTGGTGAAGAAGCAGCAAGTAAACTAACTTACGTTTATGAGACTATTGAACTTCTAAGAGAGCAGTTGGATGCAAGGGGTGATGATAAAGCACTTATCGGCTTTACTGGTGCACCTTGGACTCTTGCAACTTATATGATTGAAGGGCAAGGTACAAAAACTTACAATATCTGTAAAAAGATGATGTACTCTAACCCTGAGCTTTTACATAAAATACTTGCTAAAGTTACAGAAGTTGTAAAACTTTACATGGAAAAACAGATTCAAGCTGGAATCGATGTAGTTCAAATCTTTGACTCATGGGCAGCAGCGATCGAACCAGGTAAATATGATGAGTTCTCTTGGAAATATATGGTAGAAATCGCTGAGTATTTAAAAGAGAAATATCCACATATCCCAGTAATCATGTTCCCTAAAGGTATTCCTGCATTCTTAGACAAAGTATACGGAAACTTTGATGTATTTGGTGTTGACTGGTCAACTCCAATGTCACTTGCAAAAGAGAAACTTGGTGACAAATACGTTCTTCAAGGAAATATGGAACCATGTCGTCTTTACTCGAAAGAGGAGACTACTAAATGTGTAGAAGTAATTCAAGAGACTATGGGTGGTAAACGTCACATATTCAATCTTGGTCACGGAATTCTTCCAGACGTTCCTGTTGAAAATGCAATACATTTCGTATCTGAATGTCAACGTGTCAGCGGAAAAAAATAACATAATCTTCGGACCTATCAACTCACGCCGCTTTGGTATGAGTTTAGGTATCGACCTCTCCCCTAGTTCTAAACAGTGTAACTTCGACTGTCTCTATTGTGAATTGGCTCCAAGTGCTACGATATCATCTCAGACGCAAACTATAGAAGTAGAAGAGATAATTAAAGAACTTCTTCCCCATCTAGATGAAAACATAGATGTAATTACTTTAACTGCAAATGGTGAACCGACTCTCTATCCTCACTTAAGTGAATTAATAGATGAGATAGATAAGATAAAAAATTCAACTGAGACACTCATACTTACAAATAGTGCAACTTTGGTTGATGAAAATGTATTCAGTGCTCTGCTGAAACTAGACCAGGTGAAATTATCTTTGGATGCTATCAGTAGTGATATATTTAGAAAGATTGACAGACCTCATGAAGATATAGATATATCGCAAGTAGTTGAGAGAGTTATTGCCTTTAGTAAAGTCTACAAAGGTAAGTTATTTATTGAGATACTTTTTGTTCACGGACTAAATGACACCAAAGAAGAGATAGAGAAGCTAAACGCAGTACTACTTGAAATAGATGCAAATAGAATCGACTTGGGAACTATAGACAGACCACCAGCCTACCCTGTTGTTGGAATAAGCTATAAAGAACTATTTGAAGCCTCATTGATGTTTGATAACTCTTTACCTATACATATAGCTTCAAGAGTTCACGCAGAGCCAAATAACACATACTATAGTGATGAAGAGATACTGAATACTCTGGATAAACGTCCACTCACTATGGATGACATAAACCTGCTCTTAGATGAAGAGAGTAAAAGTAGACTTGAACTACTCATAAGTGACGGTCTAATTGTTAAAAAATTAGTCTCAAATTTAGAGTTTTTAATTCCTAAAGAAAATCTAAAAAGAAAACGAGAAAAGTAGTCTAAAAAACCTTGACTTTTTACACCTCATAAAGTATAATTTCGCCCTATCAATATTCCGGATTAGCTCAGCGGTAGAGTAGGTGACTGTTAATCACTTGGTCACTGGTTCGAATCCAGTATCCGGAGCCATACACTTTTAAACCCCATAAACAGAGACTTTCCAATTTATTTACTGTGCCCTTTTTGTGTCAACTATAATGCCCCCTAAAATATAGCTCTATTTTTACTTGACAGCTTACCATCTTATATTACATATAAATCATATTACCACTGTCACTCCCATATTCAAAGAAAAAGTCAAAGTAATGTTCTAAATATCTCTCTTTAAGTGCACTGTCCTCAGCGCCAGGACAAATAGTTTTAATTTCAGCAACAATTCCACCAGCATTGTTAATTTTAAGCCACTCTTCTTGAGTATGTTTACCAGCCATTTCTGCTTCACTAATTCCACAAACATCTTTTAGGTTTTTAGAGAAGAAAAATAGACCTTTCTCTGAACTTGCATTTAATGTTGTAGCACCAAGTGTAAAAAGTAAAGTGGCTCCAAGAGCAATTTTAATGATTTTTTTCATTTCTATCCTTAGATCTGACCTAATATATTAAGATCTTAATTTTAAAACTACCCATAATTTTGAGTAACTCGTTAATCAATTGTATAAAATCGATATAAACTCTGAGTTAACTTTTTGTTAATATTATATTAATAGATTTTGCAATCTATCAACTCTCTTAGCATTATGTATAAGATTAGTACTATTAGTAAAGTTATATGAAGAGGTTAATAAGTATGAAAAAAAATTAACTATTTGTGATTTAATTTGATATATTAATTAGTGTGCCCAAAAACAACTAATAACAAAGAGGTTGAAAGATTTTTACAGAGTTACAAAGTCCTTATTTACGGTCTTATATAGTTGTTTTAGAATTTCCAGTATCCGGATCCATACACTTTAAAACCCCTTGCACATAACTAATAAACAACTTTTTATTATTCGATGTTATTCAGTACACTCTTATTTTCTAAAATCTAGCTCTTTCTTTATCATCACTATTTATATAGCTTATGTCAAATAGAACTTATAACTGCTTAAAACCAAAATGCCAAATATCAGTGCCAAACAAGCGCCAGCTTCAACCTAAAACAGCTATTCTATATAAACAGACAAAAGCGAAGAAGTACTTATTTTTGACCTTGTCTCATACCTTGACCTTTTTGTCCTCTATTTGAACGTTTTTTTGCATTCGTGCATTTTGTCCCTCCAATAACTCTACTTTTGACAGTTCTCCATCTTTATTGGCATCAAACTCACTAAAGTCAGGTGCGTTTCCTGCATTTCTCATAGGCATTCCCTGTTCTGTTCTTATTTCCATTCGCTTTGCTCTTGCATCGTAGAACTCTTTTTCACTCACTAAGCCGTCCTTGTTTGTATCATAGATATCAAACGATATTGGTCCTTTTTGCGCTAGTTCAGCACCAAACGCCAAACTTCCCAATAAAGATAGAACACCAACTGAATAAGTCGCTGCTTTAAGTAACTTCATAACATATCCTTTAACTTTAATCATACCTGATTGTAGTCCTTATCAACTTAATAAGAGATTTGCAATAAGAATCTATGATAGAATTAGAAATTGTAAAATTCTCTTGTGAAGGACTTGTTATGAAATATTCACTGAAATTTAGAATTTGGCACTGGCTGAATGCTATAACCGTACTTGGTTTACTGGCAACCTTTTTTTTGCGTAAAACATTTCTCTCATGGCGGACAAACTCTGAGATTTTAATGACAAAACTTTCAGAAATTGGAATCGAGATAACAGCCGAACAAGCAAAAATGTTAGCAAAAGCTATTCGAGCAGGAATGTGGGAATGGCATATTATATTTGGATATGTACTTACTTTTTTAATAATTTACAGAATCTATTTATTTTTTGCAGATACAAGCATAAAGGAGAGTTTCAGCTCTTTAGATATACACCATAAAGCGGTAAGGATTTCTTATTATGTAGTATATGCAACACTTCTCTTTATGAGTATAAGCGGTTTATCTATGCATTTCTACCAAGAGTTAAACCTAACTAAAGAATTTGCTCATGATATTAAAGAGATACATGAGCTGGTCTCCTATCTGTTTGTGTTCTATGTCCCATTACATATAGCAGGCGTGTTTGTAGCAGAGAATCAGGATGAATCCGGGCTGGTATCTAGCATGATAAATGGGAAGTAAAAATTACATAGAGTAGCTGGCACTATTGCTTGGGATTGCAGATCATTAAAGAAAAAAGTTATAGACGAAGAGGGATTTAAAATATTAAAATTAAACCTCAACGATCTATAAACTTATAAGAAAATTGCAATAATTATTCAGTAAGTTCTTCGAGTATATTTTTAATCATATCTTGAGTCTCACGTACAGCTTTTACTGTCGCTTCATCTTTGATATCTAAATCACCAATCCAATTGTCAATAGATGGGTAAGCGATATGTACTGTATCATCACCTTTTTTCTTGTAAATAACTACTGAAAAAGGAGCGTAAGCGCCTGCATCCGGGTGATTTTCCTGTACAGGGTAGATAGCATTAAATCTAATTATAGAGTAAGTATCGAAGAAATCATAAGCATCATGCTCGAAAGTATAAGATTTTGGAACTAAAAATCCAACTGGGCTGATCTCACCCTCAAACTCCTCTTTAAAACCATCCTTTAAATCTGCATATGTGTCACCATCTTCAAGTTCAAACTCAGTTATAAATTCAGTAACCAACTCTTTATCTGCATTCGCTCCATGATTTACACTTAGGTATTTACCATTTGGCAGTGCTTTATGAAGCGCTGCATCTACTAGTTTAGCATATGCGATTAAGTCCGAGTTTGTTGCAGGAATTTTAGTGATTCTTGACATACCGGCTAGAGTAAGAGTAGTTACATTGATTGTATTGCCATCTTCAAAGATAGACATTGTGAGTGGTGTTATCATACCGATACTTGGATATTTATTCATAAGTTTTTTTACCAGTTTATCATTAGTAAAAATCGCCAAGTTGTATTTTTTATGATGAACTTTACCATATCTTTTTGAAAATATTGAGTTCATATCATTATTTACATCAACAACTACACCTGTTGCACTGAATGCCTCTTGTACTGTTTTAGCGCTAAGTGCACCCTTTGAGTTGTCAGCAGTGAATATTTGAAGATTTTGCTCACTTGCAGATAAAACACCCGCTCCTAGCATTAAAAATGCACCTATTATTATTGCAGAAATTTTTTTAAGATTCGGCATTTAGTGCCTCACTGTACTGAATTTTAATTCTTGTCATTCTTATCCTTTAAATTATATAATTATATTTTACTATATTATTATATAATTTCTGTAATAAAATTAAAAGTTATAATTTAGCACTTTAAAAAAGGGTTCTCACGTATCATGAAAATATTCTTTCTCTTTAGCTCCCTACTTCTTCTAAACAGTTCCATCTATGCTCATGGTATTGCACCAGAGGATATGCAAGCTATGATTGATGGCGGAAACCTTCGTTATATCTGGTTAGGTGCAACCCATATGTTGACTGGTTATGACCATCTACTTTTTCTTTTTGGAGTCGTATTTTTTCTTACTACTGCTAAAGATATTATAAAATTTGTCACTATCTTTACTATAGGTCATAGTATCACCCTGATATTTGCTACCTTTATGAGTATCAATGCAAACTATTATCTTATTGATGCAGTAATTGCTATTAGTGTTATCTATAAAGCATTTGACAACAACAAAGGGTTTCAAAACTATTTAGGTATCAAATCTCCCAACCTATTAGTTATGGTTCTAGTATTTGGACTTATACATGGGTTCGGACTCTCTACAAGACTGCAACAGCTACCGCTTGGTGAGCAAAATATGGATATGCTGCTAAGAATAGTCTCATTTAACATAGGTGTAGAAATTGGACAGATTGCTGCTCTAATCGTTATGCTTATAGTTTTAACACAATGGAGAAGAACAGCATCTTTTTTAAGACTCTCTAAGGTGGCCAACCATGTACTGATGTTTGCAGGTTTTATGCTCTTTTTGATGCAGATGCACGGTTACCTCCATACAGTCAATGAAGAGGATTTTGGATTCAACAGAGATGAGCATTATCATATTCATATGGATATGAAAAAAGCTGAACAAGTACAATACACACACGATAGTCTATAAAGGAAAAGAATGAACAAACTAATAAAAGCGACAGTAATCACAATGGCACTAAGCCTAACAGCACTATATGCAGGTGATGAGTATAACCACGACCATAGTGGGCACAATCACGGCAGTCACGGACACTCTCACGAGACTCTTCATAAAAGCGTTAGTAACACAACTGTGAAAAAGACAGCTATTAAAGAAGTTAAGAGATTGGCTTTAGAAAAAAGAATCCCTAAGAGTTGGAAATCTGTACCGGTTGCAAAAATAGGAAAAGCTCACCATGGGAATACAAATGACTGGGTAGTTGGTTTTGAAAATCCAAAGATTAAAGATAAAACGAAACAGACGCTTTATATATTTGTAAGTATCCATGGTCAAATAACGGGTGCAAACTATACAGGCAATTAAGAGTACTATTTTTTAAGAAAGCTTATCAGGTCATCCTTTCTTTTTGGCCTGCAGAAATGGTATCCTTGCCCCAGTAAGCATCCATTGTCTCTCATAAACAGTTCCTGCTCTCTGTTCTCTATACCTTCTGCTATATTTACATAACCCATACTCTGAGACAGTGTTATAATTGCTTTTGAGATTGCTACATCATTTTTATCATGCGGCAGATCATCAACAAAAGATTTATCAATTTTCAACTCATCAATCGGGAAGAGTTTGAGATAACTCAGAGATGAATGACCTGTTCCAAAGTCATCTATAGATATACTAAAACCTAAATCTTTTAAACTCTTCAGTAGACTCTTACTCTGGTTTATGTTTTTCATGATGTGTGTTTCAGTGATCTCCAGAACAATCTCACTCGGAGCAATCCCAACTTTGTTCATAATCTTCGTAACATCATGGATAAAAGAGTCTTGATACAACTGCACCGCTGAAATATTGATAGAGATACTGCTTAGCGTTTTAGAGTATCTTTTAAACTGTAGATACTCCCTGCATGACTCTTCGAAAATAAATAGCCCTATCTCTATAATAAAACCAGTATCTTCTGCTATTGGTATAAACTTGTCTGGCGATATAAAACCTAGTTTCTCATTCTCCCATCTAACCAATGCTTCAAGACCAACAACTGTATGGTTCATAATATTGTATTTTGGCTGGTACATCATATAGAGCTCTGAATTATTCAGTGCAACCTTGAGTGCCTGTTCCATATCAAGTCGTTTATGAGCTTCGACTGATAGTGCTTCTTGATAATACCTATATGTATTCTTTCCAGCTTCTTTAGCCTCATACATAGCTATATCAGCATACTTAAAGAGTTGAATATAGTCCATATCATCATCTGGAAAGATTGATACACCAATACTTAGTGTAATGTTAAGTGAATGGGATGTGGTCTGTACAGGTTCATGAAATAGTTGTATGATTTTCTCACAAACGTGAGCTGCTGAGTAGGAGTCATTTGGTGATTCTCTCACTATTACAAACTCATCACCACCAACACGAGCCAACAGGTCCGAGTCTCTAAGTCCACTTCTCATGCGCTTAGAAGCCTCAACAAGTAGTTCATCACCAACATCATGACCCAAAGTATCATTAATGATTTTAAATCTATCAAGATCAATAAAAAGAATGGCTATTTTTGAATCACTGCGACTTGCAATTGGAAGACGATTTTTTAGATACTCCTCTATACTTAAACGGTTTGGAAGGGATGTTAAAGCATCATGATATGCCATATACTCTACCTTATCCTTTTCTTCTATATAATCCGTAATATTCAGTTTAATAGCCAAGTAGTTTACAATCTCTCCATGTTGAAAGATAGGCATTATAGATGCTTTTTCATAAAAGAGGGAGCCATCTTTCTTCTTGTTAATAAACTCTCCTTCCCACTTCTTCCCTGCTCTTAAAGCACCATGAAGTTCTTGATAAAAGCCTTCATCATTGAGACCAGACTTTAAAACACGGGGATTTTGCCCAATCAACTCATCCTTTCTGTAACCTGTTTCTTTCTCAGCTATCTCATTTACATAGGTTATATTACTATCAACATCTGTAATTACAATAGAGTTATAACTATTCTCAATTGCTGTTTTAAATCCTAAAAGCTCGTCTCTCATAGCGATCGATCGCCTATTCATTACTATTAGTATCAGTAAAATAATAAGTGCCACAGCAAATAGAACTATAACTATTGTCTTTTCTATAAGAATATTTTTCTGATAATCCTTATTAATAAATGCATGCAGCTTCTCCAGTGCAATTAGGGTTCTGTCTTTAACTTGACTATTTTCAATCTCGTTAAATTTTTTAATACGCTTTAAATCTATCTCTACATGTCTAACAAACATCTTTGTAAAATCATTATCTTGAGAATCTAATATTTTTAAATTATTGACTATATCTGTAGTCTCTATATTAGTATTTATACTGTACTTCATTAAACCCAAAAGTGCATCATTCGCTGCGTTTATACTCTTTTTATTCAACTCTTCTGACTTTGAGATGGCATCATTTAGGTCATAAAGATAATGCATAGAGTATACCAGCTGTGCACTCTCAGATTTAAAGTACTCTATTGAAGTTACTTTTTCTCTGTTCGCTTCATCTACATCTCTTACTAACTTATGATACTTTGTTGAAAGAGCATAAGGCGAGTTTTCTGGATTTAAGAACTCTATACCCTCGTTAAATTTAGCCACTTTTTTATTGATAATATCATAATTGACAAAGGAAGCCTGTTGAAGTAAAAAACTATTCAGATCTTTATTTATAGATTCAAGCTTATGAACTCTATTGTTATACATAGAGTAGTTTTGAATATAGCTATTTACCTTACTAAGATATATAAAAAGTACAATTATAAAAAATATAAATACCCACAATAGAGCTGATACGGCATCGGTCTTTTTTATCTGGTTTTTTACTATTTTCATCTATCTGCACTCGATGGTATCTCACCACTTAGAGAGTCTAAAAAACTTACAATCTTATCTACCTCTTCTTCTGATATAGTGCGTCCCAATTGATAACGTGCCATAAAGTTAACTACATCTTCAAGCTTATCGTATCTACCATCATGTAAA
>JBDLHW010000310.1:0-1513 GCA_039715155.1 Campylobacterota bacterium
AGCACTGCCGAATGCAACGTTTAGAGTGGAGCTTGACAATGGACATATCGTACTTTGTCATATTGCAGGAAAAATGAGAATGCACTACATTAAAATTCTTCCAGGCGATACTGTAAAAGTTGAATTGACTCCATACAGTCTTGATAAAGGTCGTATCACTTTTAGATACAAATAGCAGTTCTGGCGTTCAGCGTTTAACGTTGAACGTTTGGAAAACCACACATTCATATTCTATTTCTCCACACTATATAAAAAATCACTCTATACATTTTATCTGTCTAAATGATCTATCCACCTATATATACTATTTTAGAAAATATTTGGGGACAGGTGATGAAAGTATACTTATGTCATAATACTTCAAAGGAATTATGATGTCAAGGAAACCAAGGATGGACAGTTCGGGCTTTCACCATGTGGTCAATCAGGGTGTGGCAAGATCAAAAGTGTACAAATGTGATGAAGACAAAGAGACTTTTTTAGATCTCTTATGCAAAGCATGCAAGATCTATAAAGTAACGTTGCATGTCTACTGTCTTATGGATGATCACTATCATATAGTGATAGAAACAACTTCAGCAAATCTCTCTTTATTCATGCGACAGATCAATTCCAACTACGCTGTCTACTTTAACAACAAATATAAAAGAGCAGGGCACTTGTGGAGAGGACGTTACAAGTCATGGTACATTATTGAAAAAGAGCATCTCTTCATGCTTTTTAGATACATAGAACATAAACCCATCAAAGCTAAAAAGACAAAAGTTTTAGGAGGTTATCCTTTTACTTTGGTATCTACACTTCTTAATAAAGAGCAAGAAAGCATAGTTTGCACCACAGACTCCAAACTTAAAAAAACATTTCATCATCATGGTATGCGAGAAGAACTGGAGAGAAAACTCAGCAAATCTGAACATCAATACCTTGAACAAGCACAAAAGAAGAGAATCGTTCAAACAGAAAAAAGATACAGTCATGAGAAAAAAAGAACCCTGGATGAACACTTTAAAAATGCAAAAGAGTTGGAAAAAAGAAACATCTCTATAAAGCTTGCATTGGAAGATGGCTACAAACAAGTAGATATTGCAAAATATCTGGGAATTACTTCATCTGCTGTGGCAAAGGTAAAGAAGGGGTTTGAATAAAAGTTAACTTTCATCACCTGACCCCTATTTATTTTTTATTAAGTCATAAAGGACTATACTGAAGATAAGAAGGTAAAAGCCAATTTGGTTATATTGCCAAAGCGGAAAGCCAGGAATCATACATCGATACGTCCGGTTGCCCTTCAATAAAAAGAAGGAGTCTAATATGAGACGAGAACGAAAATTGACTAAGATTATACAAAGTGCCTTACTTGCAGGGCTTTTAATGGGAGTGACTGCGCATGCGGTTGATTATATACCTGGTCCCCACGATGCGCTGGTAGAGCTTGATAATCGACCCATCGGCCAAAGCCTCACCATTCATAACCACCTTGATTCCGTTGTACTGTGCAGGATTGTGACTGCCG
>JBDLHW010000311.1:0-1509 GCA_039715155.1 Campylobacterota bacterium
CAAAAAAAGTAAAAAAGTTATTGTTGCCGGGCTACTGTCTACGGTAACTGCTGCTTATCTGTTAGGCTCTTTTGCCCAGGCTAAAGAGAGCAACAGCCCTGCAACAATAACTTTTTTACTTTTTTTAATCATGAATGAAGTCTCTCCTGAGAATTGGTTTATAATTTTATAGAAATATCGATAAGAGGTTGCTTTTTAGTAGTATAGT
This sequence comes from Campylobacterota bacterium, assembly GCA_039715155.1. Lineage (GTDB taxonomy): Bacteria > Campylobacterota > Campylobacteria > Campylobacterales > Sulfurimonadaceae > Sulfurimonas. The sequence continues at coordinate 209 of JBDLHW010000311.1, forward strand.
TAGAGAGAGTAAACGCAAGTTAAATATAGATTCAATACTGCAATTTTTTAAATATACAGCATTGAACTATTTTAACTTCAAAAAGCAACTCTGTAAAAGTCTATTTTTTATCAAAGTGGTAAATAGAGTTTTTCTTGTTTGGTCTTTGATCTGTCCATCCCAGATATGAAGATTTAAGGTGTTTCCCGTCATTTGAGAACTCAAGTATTATTTGATGAATATGGTCTTCACTTGAGTTGCAGAGTTTTGTCTCCATGTTGCAGTCAAATATGAGTTTCTCTTTTGTTGAATTCTTTAGGTCCATCATAAATTGCGGCTGGTTCATCTTGGTACAGTAGTGTGTGGCTAAAACCTGTGTACAGTCAATGTAGTCGTCACAGTGGTACATGGTTACCATCTGTTTTTTAGTGTCTACAAGAAGATCTTCCTGCAGTGTAGATCCAAAACCAATGAGTTTATAAGCTGTTGCAGTGCTGTCGGTTCCCACTAGGGGAAGTACATATTTGTGTTTGTATGATGTTGTATCTAACTGCTTATCTTCAGCAGAGAGTTTCCACTCACCAGCCAGTGCTTTTCTCATATATTCATACATCTCTAAAGGATCGACCTCTTTGGCGCTAAGAGAGGTAGCCATAAGACCCAGCAGGGTGAGTGTCAGTACTGTTTTTTTCATTATTCATTCCTCTACTTCTAAATTTTCAACATTATATCAAAGTTTTTGGAAAGCATAGAGAAATATGTTTTTAACTATGCTAAATTTCATTCTTTACTAAAAATATTAAAGAAACTTGACAAGAAGTGACTAAAGTTGTATAATTTCTTATAATTTAAACAATTTAAGGAGTTTTTCCATGAGTATATTAGAAAAATTGACCAATCAAATGCAGAGTACTGTTGAATCGGGAGTATCTCTTGCTTTACATAATAAAAATCAGGAAGTAGAGCCTATACATCTTATTTGGGCACTGCTTACCAATTCGAGTTCTATCTTACATCAGGCACTCAATAAAATGTCTGTAGATAAAGCGGCCATTGAGCTTGAAGCAAAATCGGTAGCCAATAAACTGCCTACAGTATCGACAGTGACTAAAGAAAACATAAAACTGGGACAGAACCTTGTTCGCTCACTGCAAAATGCAGAGGGCGTTATGACTGCAAACGGAGATCAGTATCTTGCAGTGGATGCATGGCTGCTTGCCAATATGGGTGAGAGTTTTATTAAAGATATTTTAGGAAGATACCTGGATCTTTCAGAGTTCAAAAAAACTCTTGAATCCATTCGTGGAGGAAAACAGATAGAT
>JBDLHW010000312.1:0-1503 GCA_039715155.1 Campylobacterota bacterium
ATACAGAGTGAAGTAGTTGGAAAACATATCTCTGTGATCTACCGTCAGGAAGATATGCCAACTTTGAGAGAAACCATTAGAACATCAATATCGGATACAGGTCTCTATGCTGGAGATTTGATCTTTGTTAAAAAATCTAAAGATACTATCTCTGTAGCTTTATCTCTCTCTTTACTAAAAGATGAAAATGGCAAAGTAATAGGTATGATAGGGATAAACCAGGAGATTACCCAACGTAAAAAAGCAGAGGTTGCACTTCAGGAGGCTAAACAAAAAGCGGAAGAATCAGTGCGATCAAAATCTCTGTTTTTGGCAAACATGAGTCATGAAATAAGAACACCAATGAATGCGATATTAGGCTTTATTGCTTTACTCAAAGAAGAGAATATAGGGAAAAAACCGGAACAATATGTAGATATCATAGATAATTCTAGTAAAGGATTGCTAAAAATCATAGAAGATATTTTAGATTTTTCAAAAATAGAGAGCGGTAAACTAGAGATAGATAAAGTAGACTTTAATATAAAAGAAGAGTTTGAAATAATCACTCATCTCTTTCTTGCTAAATGTTCAGAAAATGATATTGAACTATCTCTTAATTTGGATAAGAGTTTACCAAAGTCTATAAATACTGACCCTCTACGGGTAAAACAGGTTGTTTTTAATCTATTGAGTAATGCCATAAAGTTTACAGATAAAGGTAAAAAGATAATCATTGATATTAACTATAAAGATGATTTTTTAAATGTATCTATAAAAGATGAAGGTAAAGGTATAGCTAAAGATAAACTTTCTCATATATTTGAATCATTTTCCCAAGAAGACAGCTCTACAACAAGAGAATATGGTGGAACAGGTCTGGGATTGACAATATCACATGAACTTGTCAAACTTTTAGGTGGTGAATTAAAAGTAAAAAGTGAAGTAGGAGTTGGTAGTGAATTCTATTTCTCAATTAGGGCTACAGTAGGTAAAGAGATTAAAGATACAGAAGAGATTTTAGAAAATATAATATTTAATGATAGAAAAATTCTTTTGGCAGAAGATGTTAAAACAAGTCAAATGTTTATGCGTATAGTATTGGAAGAACTTAATTTTGAAGTTGAGATAGCAGATGACGGTGTAGAAGCAGTAGAAGCATTTAAACAAAACAGATATGATGTAATTCTAATGGATGAGAATATGCCAAATCTAAATGGTATAGGAGCTACCAAACAGATTTTAAAAATAGAAGATCAAAATAATTTACCACATACTCCAATAGTGTCTCTGACAGCAAATGCCCTCAAAGGTGATAGAGAGAGGTTTTTAGATGCCGGTATGGATGAGTATTTGACTAAACCAGTTGATAAGAACCAACTTGCTAAAGTATTAAAAAAAGTTTTAATTGAAAAGAGTAGTGAGATCAGTCAACCTTCGCCAGATACTGATTGATAGAAAGAATTTTAAGGGGGGGGGGCGGCTTACCATGTCAGATATTCTTTTCTCTGCCGGTACTAGTAT
>JBDLHW010000032.1:0-14018 GCA_039715155.1 Campylobacterota bacterium
TAATGGTTATCGCTCCTAATATCATATATGAAGAGAATATTAAACTGCCACAGGGTTCAGTCACACAGCAACTCTCAAAAATACCACCTGTACATATTACTATCGATAAAGATTTAACTCTTAAAGTAAATAAAGAGACATATTTAGTAAATAACTTTGTAGAAAACTTTTATAAAAAATCAAGTAGTTTTGATCTAAAAGCAACAGTTTTAATAAGTGCAGATAAAAGTTTAGATTATGGGATTGTTATGTCGGTACTAGCTGCTGTAAAGCAAGCTGGATTTACTGAGGTATCATTAGCTACCAATGGCTAGAAACAATTCTCTATTCTATATAAGTGGTTTCATATCACTATCTATTTTTACGTTTTTTTTAGCTATTTTTATTTTTATGATGCTAAACAGCAATAAGATTGACTCATTTGCCCTCAATAAAGATAACTACATCTCTATATCTATGGATATAAATCAAGATAGTAGTAAATCAGCTAAAAAAAATGTAATAACATCTCCCATAGAGACTGCAGTACCAGATATAGCACAAGATGTAAATGTAAATGACCTCTTTAGTGATGTTTGGACAAAAAAAATTACAAAAAAAGAAGTGAAGCCGAAAGACTCTAGAAGAATTCAAGAGATACAAAAAAAGATAAATACTACTCAAGAAAACAGTGTTGAGTCTATCTCGCAAAAAATCGACAGTTTAGATAATACCAAATCAAAGAGTGAGGATTCTCCAACATCTACGGCAAATGAGGTTAATGAATATTTAGCTAAAATTCATGCTTTAGTTTACAGATATTTTAATGTTCCTCCAAATTCTGAGGGTTATAGTGTATTAGCATACATTGAACTTAATTCAATAGGCAAGGTTATGGATTTTAGAATCTTGAACTACAGTGGAAATGAAGCATTAAACATAGAAGTAGATAAAATAAAAAATAGACTTAAAAGTGTGGTGTTTCCAATAAACCCGCAAAATAAATCATTTAGTACAAAAGTTATATTAAGATCTAAGGAGTAAATATTGAAACTATTTTTGTCATTATTAATGTTATTTAGCCTCTCATATGCAGAGGATTCAACAATCGAGGTTATTAAAAGGGTTGATTCTCTTCCATCTATTGCGGTTGAAGACTCTTCTATCAGCTATGATGATACTTTCAAGATGAGATTTTTTAAATCTATTGTTGCAGATTTGAATGTTATATCAATTTTTAATGTAGATAGACACTATAGAGAAACACACTTTAACGATACGAATGTTATTGTGAACAATAAAGATATGAACTATGTACTTAGATACAAAATGTTTGAAGATGATAATGGTGCACTGAATGTAGGCATCAAGCTTTTAAAAGATAATGAGATAGTTTTAAGTAAAAACTATAAAGTAAACAGACAAGATATATATATGTTTGTTTCACATGCTATCGCTTATGATATTAATGAGTTTATGGGTGAGCCGTCTGTTGCATGGATGAAAAGAAAGGTTATCTTCTCACGTATAGTCGCACCGAGAAAAAGTGAGATAGTTATAGCGGACTACACTCTTACATATCAGCATACAATAGTAAATGGTGGATTTAATGTCTTTCCTAAATGGGCGAATAAAGCTCAAAACTCATTTTACTATACAGCACTTGATACTAAAGTTCCTACACTTAAACATGTTGATATAAAAACTGCAACAGTAACGAATGTAATCTCTTCAGATGGCATGATGATATGTTCAGATGTTAGTGATGATGGTAAGACTCTTCTTTTAACTATGGCAAAAGATGGTCAACCGGATGTATATAGTTATAAAGTTGATTCTAAAAAATATACTAGAGAGACTAGATACAACGGTATTGATGTAAATGCACAATTCATGAGTAAAGATAGAATGGTGTTTATATCAAACAGACTTGGATACCCTAATGTATTTTCGAAAAGATTGGGTTCAAGTGAGGTTGAGCAGATGATTTACTATGGTAAGAGTAACTCGGCATGTAGTGCTCATGGTGAATATATAGTATATAAGGCTAGAGAGAGTTCAAATGCTTTTAGCAACAACACTTTTAACCTTCATCTAATATCTACAAAAACAGACTTTATTCGAAGATTGACTGCTACAGGTGTTAATGAGTTTCCTAGGTTTTCAAAAGATGGAGATGCAATAATTTTTATCAAAAACTATATGGCTCAAAGTTCCATTGGAATAATAAGACTTCAGCATAACAAAAACTACCTTTTCCCACTTAAATACGGAAGAGTTCAGTCGATGGACTGGTAAATAGAAAAGTTAACAATATTTATAAAGTTTGTTAGCATTTCTCTGCTATAATAATTTCAATTTAAATTGAGGAATTCGAATATGAAAAGTTTAGTACTTTCTGGTGTTGTTGCAGCACTTTTAGTTTTTAGTGGATGTAGTTCAAAGGATCCAGTTGTAGATGCTCCGGCTCAAGAGGTTGAAGCTCCAGCAGCACAAGAAGTTAAAGCTGTTGAGACTGAAACAGTATCTAGTGAGGATAGTGTAATTAGTTCTGGTACATTAAGTATGTCTGATATTGAAAAGCAATTAACTTCTGTATATTTTGACTTTGATAAGTTTAACATTAAAGCTGATATGCAAAATAGAGTTTCAAACGGTGCTACTATTGCTAATGCTGCTGCAAGTGCATACAGTGTAAAACTAGAAGGTAACTGTGATGAGTGGGGTAGTGATGAGTATAACTTCGCTCTAGGTCTTAAACGTGCAAATGCAGTTAAAAAAGCTTTAGTTGCTGAGGGTGTTGATGCAGCTCGTGTAGCTATGGTAAGTTATGGTGAAAGTAATCCAGTATGTAGTGATAAAACTAAAGATTGCTGGTCTCAAAACCGTCGTGTAGATTTTAAACTACTACCATAATTAAAATAGAATAAATATATGAAACGCAGTGTTTTAGTTGTTTTATTAACAACCACTGTGCCACTTCTCTTAATCGGTGCCGAGCCTTCTGCGTTTGGTGCTGGTGACCTTAGCAATCCCGAGCCTTATGGGCTGACTTCCAATGAAAAAGTAATATTAGACAATAAAGACAAATTGCGTAAAGTTTTTGTAAAAAGCAATAATCAGGCGAATGAAGTTGATTCACTAAGAGAGAGAATAGATGGTTTACAGAGTATAATTGAGAGTCTTAGTAGAAAAGCACACAATAATAAAATCACTCTCAACAGATTAAATGAAGAGAGTGCTTTAAAAAGTGAAAATAGTGACGAATATGAAAAAAGACTGAGTGAGGTTGTTGGAAGTAACTCTGAGAATATAGAGAAGACAAAGAGTGCACTCTCTGAAGTCTCTCTTCTTGTAGATAGCATAAATAAAGACTATGTAACGAAGAAGGAGTTCAATACCCTTGTCAATGATGTTAACAATTTTAAAACTTTAGTAGCAAAAGAGTTAAAATCTTCATCTAAAGTAAAGAAACCGGCAAAGTCTAAATTATCTTCTCTTTCCAATGCAGAGGTAGCTAAGCAGGCAAAAGCATACTTTGATAAAAAATGGTACACAAATGCAATTGAGAATTATGAGTACTTAATTAAAAAGAACTATAAGCCGGCTTACGGGCATTATATGGTTGGTGAGATGAACTATAGAAGAAAGAATTACTCTAATGCAATTACCTATTTTAAAAAGAGTGCATCACTCTATTCAGATGCCTCTTATATGCCTAAGTTGATGCTTCATTCAGCAATAGCAATGAAGAGAACTGGTGATACAAAGAATGCAAATACATTCTTTAGTGCAGTTATAGCAAAATATCCGCAATCAAGCGAAGCAAAAGAGGCGAAGAAGTATATTAAGTAATCACCTTATGGCTGATTTTTTCAGCCATATTATAGTTTTTTATGATAAAATCCGAAAAAATAAATGAGAAGGTTGTTAAATGGCAATTGAAGCAAATCAAATTGTATCAATCGAGTATGAAGTACGCGATGGTGACAAAGTAGTAGATAGTAATGTTGGTGGAGCTCCACTTGTATTTATGTTTGGTAAAGGTCAAATTATTCCAGGTTTAGAAAATGGAATTTCTAATATGGCTATCGGTGAAAAAGGTGATGTTCTTGTACAGCCTGCAGATGCTTATGGTGAGTATAATGCAGAAGCAACTCAAGAAGTTCCTGCTGATCAGTTCGCAGGAATTGATTTAGAAGTTGGTATGACTCTTTATGGTCAAGGTGAAGATGGACAGACTGTTCAAGTAACAGTTAAAGAGATCGGTGGAGAAACAGTTAAAATTGACTTTAATCACCCATTAGCCGGTAAAGCTTTAATGTTCAGTGTAACTGTTAACAATGTTAGAGATGCATCTGCTGAAGAAGCTATGACTGGAATTCCTGCTGAAAACAAGCAAGATGATGAAGGTTGTTGTGGTACGGGTGGCGGCAGCAGCTGTGGATGCGACTAGTTTTATAACTGCTTCTAGTGCTTCTAGTGAAGCATTTAAAACCGCTACTCTTTTAAAAACACTCAGTGTCAATGCTCTTATTATGGGAGATGATGGTGTTGGTAAAAAAAGTTTAGCTTCTTTTATACTTCCAGGTGCATCTGTAATAGATGCATCTAATTTTGATGAACTGCTAATAGCTTTAGAGAGTTCTAATGAAATAATTATTACTAATATAGACAACTCACCCAACATTAAAAGATTAATAGATACCATAAATGAAAACTCTATTAGAGTTATTGCAACATCAAAACAAGCTTTTATTAATGAACATATAGATGATCTGTTTAGTGTTAAATTTGATATTCCACCACTCAAGGATAGGTTGGAGGATGTAGAGCTTTTAATTCAAAGGTTTGCAACTGAAGCCTCTTCACTTTTTGGCGGAGATGAAAAGTTTAATATTAAAAATTTCAAACCGGACTTGAGTAATAACTCAAATTCATTAAGAAGACAAGTTATGATAAACTATCTGCTTCAGGACGTGAATGATGTAGAGTTGATGGATATTATAGAGAACTATCTTTATTCAAAAATGGGTACGAGTAGTGACTATAGAAACCTGATTTATCTTTATGAAACACCACTCATTAGAGCGGGACTGAAGAGATTTAAATCACAACTGCAACTTTCTGATAAGTTGGGTTTAAATAGAAATACACTTAGAAAAAAAATAGCAGAAAATAAACAATATTTAGAGGGAGAATAGATGTCAAAGAAAATAGCAATGATCTTTTCAGGTCAAGGAAGTCAAGCAGTGGGAATGGGTAAAGATTTTTACGATAACTCTGAAGTGGCACGTGAGATGTTTGAAAAAGCAGGTGAGAGAATTGGAGTTGACTTTAAAGGGATTATATTTGAAGAAAATGAAAAACTAGGTCAAACTGCTTATACGCAACCAGCAATTTTACTTGTTCAGATGATAGCATACAGACTATTTAAAGATGTATGTCCAGATACAAATGCTGAACTTTTTCTAGGACACTCTTTAGGTGAGTTCTCTGCTCTATGTGCAAGCGGTGCTATTGATTATGTTGATGCTGTTGAGCTTGTTCATAAGCGTGGTGCATTTATGCAATCAGCGTGTGATGAGATTGAAGCTGGTATGATGGCAATTGTTGGTCTGGATGATGAGTCTGTTGAGAAAGTTTGTGCTGATGCACAGGCAGAGGGTAAGAAAGTTTGGCCTGCAAACTATAATCAAGATGGACAACTTGTTGTTGCCGGTATGAAAGCTGATTTATCTTCACTAGAGCAGACTTTTAAAGATGCTGGTGCTAAACGTGCACTTCTTCTGAATATGTCAGTTGCGTCTCATTGTGATATCTTAACTCCTGCACAAGAGCCTTTAGCTGAGTTGATGGATACAATGGTCAGTGATAGCTTCAGTGCTCCAGTAGTATCAAATGTTACAACGGAGCCTTACTCTACAAAAGCTGAGGCAGTTACACTTCTAAAAGAGCAACTTGTTAAACCCGTAAAGTATAAGCAGTCTATCTTAGCAATCGCTGGTGATGTTGATATGGCAATTGAGTTTGGAAATGGTGTAGTTCTTAAAGGACTTAACCGTAGAATTGCTAAAGAGCTCACTACTATGAATATTTCAGATATGGCAACATTGACAAAAGTTAAAGAAGAAATCTGCTCTTAGTATGAGAATAACACTCGCTCAAACCTCACCTAAACTTAATCGTTCAAATTTAGGTGAGATTGTTGATACTATTAAAGCTCATAAAGATGAGAGTGACCTGATTGTTTTCCCTGAACTCTCTCTAAACGGATACCTTCTTCAAGATAAGCTTTATGAAGATGCTTGGAAGCTCTCTGAGCTTGAAGAGATTCAAGAATTAAGTAAAGATATAGACATTGTAATTGGAGCAGCTGTAAGGGATGGTGAGGACTTCAGAAATGCAGGTCTCTACTACTCAAATGGTAAACTTGTAAATCAACACAATAAAGTGCACCTGCCAAATTACGGTATGTTTGAAGAGGCTCGTTATTTTAGTGCTGGAGATGAGTTTGAAAGCTTCAGTGTTAGAGATACAAAAGTTTCAATGTTAGTTTGTGAAGATCTATGGCATGAGAGTGTCCACCGAGATATTATAACAGAGAACCCAGATTTAGTTGTAGCTCTTGTTGCTTCACCGGCTCGTGGCTTCGGTGATGATGGCTTAGATATACAAAAGAGATGGTATGAAATCATTAAAACAGTGGCCAAAGAGGCAGAGACGAAAGTAATCTTTGTTAATAGAGTGGGTTTTGAAGACGGATTAGGTTTTTGGGGTGGTAGTTGTATCTTAGATGAAAATACCAATATACTTCATCAACTTCCAAATTATGAAAAGATTATAAAAACATTTGAAATATAGGAAATGAAATGAAGATTGCAATAATGGGTGCTATGCCTGAAGAAGTGGCACCAATTTTAGAGAAGCTAGGGGAATATAAAACAACCGAGTATGCTAATAACAAGTACTATGAAGCTACTTATAAAGGTGTAGAACTAATCGTAGCCTATTCTAAGATAGGTAAAGTATTTTCAACTCTTACTGCAACAACAATGATTCAGCATTTTGGATGTGACAGACTTCTTTTTAGTGGAGTTGCTGGTGGAATTAACCCTGCACTAAAGATTGGTGATTTAATAGTTGCTACAAAACTTTCTCAACATGACTTGGATATTACTGCGTTCGGACATCCTATGGGCTTTGTTCCTGAGGGCAGTGTATTTGTTGAGACTGACAGAGAGCTACTTGAGTTATCAAAAGAGGTTGCAAAAGAGTTAGGTAAAACTGTGCAAGAGGGTGTGATAGCAACGGGTGACCAGTTTGTGCATGATGAGAAGATTAAAGAGAATATTGTGAAGCACTTTAATGCTGATGCATTGGAGATGGAAGGTGGTTCAGTTGCAGTTGTTTGTGATGCACTCAATGTACCGTTCTTTATTCTCCGTGCTATAAGTGATACTGCTGATACAGATGCTAGTTTCTCATTTGATGAATTTATGGAGTCAAGCGCAGTTATCTCAGCAGAATTTGTTATGAAAATGGTAGACAAAATCGTTGAGTAAAAAACCAATTATTCCTTCTAAAAAGATAATGAGTAAACTCGGGAAAACAAATGCTGAGTTCACTTTGATAGAAGAGGGTGATAAGATTCTTGTCGGTCTTAGTGGCGGAAAAGATTCTCTCACTATGATTCATGCGATGAAAGAGCAGCAACGCCGTGCTCCTTTTAAGTTTGAATTTGTGGCTGTAACAGTTGGTTATGGGATGGGTGAGAACTTTGACTCTTTAGCTGCACACTGCAAAGAATATGATATTCTCCATATAGTTCATGATACAAAAACTTATGAGCTGGCAAAAGATAAGATTCGCAAGAACTCATCATTTTGCAGCTTCTTCTCACGTATGAGAAGAGGCTATCTTTATAGTGTTGCACAAGAACAGGGTTGTAATAAAGTTGCCCTTGGTCACCATATGGATGACGCTGCAGAGAGCTTTTTTATGAACTTTATCTACAATGGTCAGATGCGTTCACTTGCACCAAAATATACAGCTGAGAACGGCCTTGTAGTTATTCGTCCACTTATTCAGATGAGGGAGCGTCAGTTATCTGCATTTGTCAAAGATAATGATATAGAAGCGATAGGTGATGAAGCCTGTCCGGCAATGCGTTTTGATGTAAAGATGCCACATGCCAGAGCAAATATGAAAGTAATGTTGGCAAAGATGGAGCAGGATTTTCCAGACCTTTTTACTTCACTCAATGCAGCATTTAAAAATATATCTGTCGATAGTTTTTTTATGATTGAGGATTAGACTCTTCAACTTCTTCATGTATAACTACAGTATCTGCTAAAAGGTCATGCAGTCCACGTTTATCTTTTCTGTAAGCCACCATTATAAAGCCAATCAGAAGTGCCAGAGTAGAGATTATATAGCCAAGTGAGCGTGTGATAGCTTGTCTATTGTCAATATCTTTAAGTGTTTTAGCATCGACTATCTTGATATGGACAAATCTTTTACCGGGTGTAGCACCGCGCCATCTTCTCCAAAAAATTATAGTTACTATTAAAACTGAAACCTCGAAAAGCAGTTCCCACTTTAAAGATGTTTGAGGCTGGTTTGCAAGTGCTTTATCTGCATTCCCACTCATAGCATACTGTATGTTTTGTTGAAATTGAGAGAAGTCAAACCAGTTACCATCACTTAAAAAGTAGATGACTGCAGCCACTGGCAGAGCTAAAAAAAGAGTATCTAAAAATGAAGCAAAAAAGCGAATCCAAAATCCGGCATATTTTACTTCTTTCATGTATTTTAAACGCTGTAGTTTGGTGCTTCGTGAGTAATAGTCACATCGTGAACGTGAGACTCTCTGAGACCTGCACTTGTTATCTGAACAAACTCAGCTTTATCCCAAAAAGTTGTTATATCCTTACTCCCACAATAACCCATTGATGCACGAAGTCCACCCATCATCTGATGAACGATTCCTGCAATATTTCCACGAAATGGTACACGACCTTCAATCCCTTCTGGAACTAGCTTATCAGCTGCTGTTCCCTCTTGGAAATATCTGTCATTTGAACCTTTTTGCATAGCACCGATAGAACCCATACCGCGGTATGATTTGTACTGACGGCCTTGGTACATGATAGTATCACCTGGAGACTCTTCAGTACCGGCTAGCATTGATCCAGCCATAACACAGCTAGCTCCAACTGCTAAAGCTTTAGATACGTCACCAGAGTACTTAAGACCACCATCAGCGATAACAGGCACACCATGTTTACGCGCAACTTGAGCACACTCATCGATAGCTGATATTTGAGGAACACCAACACCAGCTACGATTCTAGTTGTACAGATAGACCCAGGTCCAATCCCAACCTTAACCGCATCAGCTCCGGCAGTTATAAGTGCTTCAACTGCTTCACCTGTTGCAATATTTCCTGCTATTACATCAATTTCCATTGTTGCTTTAATCTCTTTTACTGTATCTAAGATACCTTTTGAGTGACCGTGAGCAGAATCAAGTACTAAAACATCAACACCTGCGTCTACAAGTGCTTTTGCTCTATCCATTTGACCAACACCGATAGCTGCACCAACAATTAGACGACCAAATTGATCTTTATTTGAGTTTGGATACTCTATGCGTTTTTTGATATCTTTGATAGTAACAAGACCTTTTAAGAAGCCATCTTCATCGATAATTGGAAGCTTTTCTATTTTGTTCTTGTGCATGATATCACCAGCTTCATCAAGAGAGATACCTTTTGTTGCTGTGATTAGAGGCATTGAAGTCATAGCTTCAGATGCTAGTTTACGCATATCTTTCTCAAACCTCATATCACGATTTGTAAGAATTCCTAAAAGTTTATTATGTCCGTCTACAACAGGAACACCAGAAATTTTATATTCATTCATAAGTGCTTCTGCATCTGCAAGAGTAGCATCAGGGTGAACAAAAATAGGATCGATAATGATTCCGCTCTCAGATTTTTTAACTTTTGTAATTTGTTTACATTGAGCTTCGATATCCATATTTTTATGAATGATACCAATACCACCAAGTCTAGCCATAGCTATAGCTGCACGGTACTCTGTGACAGTATCCATAGCAGCTGAAACCATTGGAATTTTAAGTGAAATATTTTTAGTAAGTTTTGTCTCTAAGCTAACCTCTTTTGGTAATACTTCAGAGTATTGAGGAACTAGTAGTACATCTTCAAATGTAAGGGCTTGTTTGCGAATTTTCATTGGTTTCCTTTTGAGAAAAAGTCAGTTTTCTAAATTCTGTGAATTATATCTTTTTAGATGTTAAAAGGAGGTAAAGCTAACTCATTAAAGCTAGGACTTCATCAACTGTGAGTAGTTTTCCACTACTTACAACTTTCCCATCTATCACTAAACCGGGTGTACTTATAACGCCATAATCCATAATTTTTTGTAAATCTTCAACTTTTTCAACGCTGTGAAAGCCACCTTTTTTTGCTACAGCCTCTTTTGCAACTTCTGCAAGAGTTGTACATTTTTTACAACCTGTTCCTAGTATTTCTATCTTCATTCTTCTTCCTTTTTTTATAATATAAAATTAAATAGGTATCCGATACCTATTATGCCTAAACCGACTATCAAAAAGAATAAACCGATAAGTTTAACGTGCAAAATTCTTTTTAGTATCATCGCCTCAGGCAAGCTTAGAGCTGTTACTGCCATCATAAACGCGAGGGCAGTTCCAAGTAGCATTCCTTTAGCTGTCAGAACTTCAACAAGCGGCATAACTCCTGCTGCATTTGAATACATCGGTATTCCCATTAAAACTGCTATTGGCACTGCAAATGGATTGTCTGCTCCGGCATATGAAGCTATGAAGTCGGCAGGGATATAACCATGTATAAAGGCACCAATTCCTACACCTATGAGAACATAGAGCCAGATCTTTTTAAATATCTCTTCTGTGTAGTCCCAGGCTTCTTTGACTCTCTCTTTAAAAGTCAGTTTTATTTGAACCTCTTCAAGTTCACCTTCCATAGGTTTTACATCCATAAGCACATACTTTTGCATATTCATTTTTCCTATAAAATAACCGCCAAAGATAGCGACTAAAAGACCAAATCCAATGTAGATAGCTGTGACTTTCCAGCCAAATATACCAAAGAGCAGAGCTATTGCAATCTCGTTATTCATTGGAGATGATATAAGAAATGAGAAGGTTACACCTATGGGAATCCTCGCTTGAATAAAACCTAAAAACAGAGGAATCGCACTACATGTACAAAATGGGGTGATTACTCCAAAGAGAGCGGCTAGTACATTTCCTGTGAACTCAGATTTTCCTTGCAGGTAGGCTCTCACGTATTCTGTGTTAAAGTGAGTTCTGAGGTATGAGACTACAAAGATAATAGTGATGAGTAAAAACCATATTTTAATGGTGTCATAGATAAAAAAGTTTACAGTCTCATTTATACGTCCAGTGAGACCAAATATATCTACAGTTAAATAATCAACAGACTCTTTCCACATACTACGTCACCTACACCAAAGTCAACAGAACAACTAAAAGAATAGGAGGCGTAACAATCAGACCAAATTTAGAGTATTGCCAAAAGCCTATGTTTACACCTTTTTGCTGTAGTGTATGTAACCAAAGCAGAGTGGCTAGTGAACCAAATGGTGTCATTTTAGGCCCTAAGTTACATCCGACGATATTTGCATAAATCATAGCCTCATTTCCTATATCTTTAAGTGCTATATCCATAACCATAATAGTCGGCATATTATTCATAAACGCAGATAGGATAGCACTGATAAAACCAGTTGAGACTACGGCTATTAGGTTTCCTTGAGTATTCAGGTCTTGCAAAATAACTGTCAGATAATCTGTTAGACCTGCGTTTTTAAGCCCGTAAACAACTATGTAGAGTCCTAAAGAGAACCAGACCACCTGCCAAGGTGCATTTTTGATGATATGAACAGGTTCAACTGCTTTAGAGATATATGAGATAAGTAAAAAGAGCAGTCCACCGCCAAGAGCAAAGACAGAGATAGGAATATCATAAGCATCACCTATGAAATACCCTGCTAAAAGCAGAGCTAGAAAAGCCCATGAAAAGTAAAATAGCGTTTTGTTTTTTAATATAGAGTCTGCATCTTTTAAGAGGTCGATATCTACTGTTTCTGGAATGTCGTTTTTAAGAACTAAAAGCAGTACCGCAATAGTAACAGCTACACTTACTATGTAAGGAATAGCCATGTTTGTAAGGTACTCTAGAAATCCAATTTCAAAGTAGTTTGCAGTAACGATGTTTGTAAGGTTGGAAAATACAAAAGGAAGAGAGGCACTGTCACTGATAAATCCACCTGCAAGTAAAAAGGCTAAAATAGTCTTTGCGTTTAGTTTTAAAATCCTCATTTTTGCAAGTAAAATAGGAGTTAAGATAAGTGCGGCACCATCATTTGCAAAGAGTGCTGAAACTAAAGCACCAAGTAAGATAGAGTAGATAAACATCTTTTTACCACTACCCTTTGAAAACTTTGCCATCTTTAGAGCACACCACTCAAAAAAGCCTATCTCATCGAGAACAAGTGAGAGGATAATTATCCCTATGAACGCGAGAGTTGCATCCCAGACAATATCCCAAACTGTAAAGAGGTCAGAGTAGCTAACGACGCCAAGAGCAAAGGCAACTGTAGCACCTATGATTGCAGTTGTACCGATTTGAAGTCCACGTGGTTGCCATATTACAAAAATAAGAGTTATGAGAAATATAGTTGAAGCTAAGATCATAAACCAAGTTCCTTTTTTACTCTTGGCAGTAATACTTCAGATATCTCTTTATAAGTCTCTTCAAATGCACTGAACTCTTTTCCATCAGGGTCCTCAAACCCTACATGGACTCTTTTAACTGGATGAGGAAAACTAGGACAGGTCTCATCTGCATGACCACATACAGTTACAACTAGATCAAATTTCATATCTATAACTTCATCTAAATGTTTTGAGTAGTATGTGTCACTCCAGTCACCATTCTGCTCTAATATTCTCTTTGCGTTTGGATTAACTTTTCCACTTGGAGCTACACCACAGCTATAAGCCTCAGCACCTTCAACTCTTGAATTTATAAGTGCTTCACCAATGATAGAGCGGCAACTGTTTCCTGTACACATGATTAAAACTTTTTTATTTGACACTTTGCAACCTTTTTTTAGCTCTGGAGTGTTTAAATCTAAATGGGCAATCTCTTCTAAAATATTTTGTCTAAACTTATCAAGGGGAGTTCTCACACTGTAGTAAGCCCATCTCCCTTTTCTCTCAACCCTTAAAAATCCACCATCTTTTAAGATTTTTAGATGCCTGGAGACACGTGATTGAATCATCTCAAATGAGTTTTCAATGTCACAAACACAGACTTCACCGTTTATATTAATGAAGTGAAGTATCTTAATTCGCGTCTCATCATTTATAGAGCCGATAGTTTTGAGAAAAATATCCATAGAATTGCCTAATTTTTTTTGAAAGTATAGCAGTTAATTATTTATATATCAAGATATATTGATGTATAAATAATTTTTTAGTTTCAATTAAAACAGAGAAGTCTAAAATGACTACTTATGTAGCCTTTTAGAGATTAAGAGTTATAGTTTATCTGTTTTTCTAGGGAGAGTGAACCATCAAAGAGAGTCTGCTCATCGTAAGCTTTAGCGATGAGTTGAAGACCTACTGGCATACCCTCTGCTGATTTTGAGATAGGAAGTGAGAGAGCAGGGAGCCCTGCTAGGTTTACACTGATAGAGTAGATATCACTTAGGTACATATCCATTGGATTGTCTAGCTCACCAAACTTTGGTGCAGTTCCCGGTGCTATTGGAGAGAGAATTAGGTCTGCTTCTTCAAAAATTTTTGCATACTCATCTTTGATAATATGTCTAGTTTTTTGAGCTTTTACATAGTAAGCTTCATAGTATCCGCTTGAGAGTACAAAGTTACCAAGCATGATACGGCGTTTTACTTCATCACCGAAACCATTACTGCGAGT
>JBDLHW010000033.1:0-13802 GCA_039715155.1 Campylobacterota bacterium
AGATGTTGAGTTTACCCAGATTAAAATAGAGAACTCGGTAAGTGATATCGCAGATAACTGTGAGACTTTTATCCCAACTGACTCTATTGATTTAAGCTCAATTATCGCTAAACTTACTAAACAGGATGAAAAGTTGCAAAAAGAGATAGGAAAACTGAGCGGTATGTTGAAAAATGAAAGATTCGTTGCAAATGCACCTGAAGATGTACTTGCTAAAAACCGTGAAGCACTCGCAGATGCAGAGGCTAAATCGGTTAAAGTATTAGAGCAGCTAAACTCTCTTCAAGCCTAACTACCCCACTTTAGGAAAGGTAACTCTTTCCTAAACCTAGATAAAACCTATTTATTAATAGTTTTAAATATAGATACCTGACAATCCATCTTTTTCTTAAGTTTGTCAGCCTCCTGAGTTGTAATTGCACGGTTGCTTAAAGCTTCACTTATTGTTGCTTCTGATAAATAAGCATGTTTCATATTATTGTGTCCTTTTTTATTTTATAAAAGGAATTATACAATTATCACTGAATAAGTACAATAAATTTTAACTTAATTATTTACTGTTACTCTAATTTTAATTAACAGTTTAATTTATCACAAATTCTTTTGGTTCTGAGAAGTAGTAACCTTGACAGTAATGGATACCGAGATTTTTCACAATATTGTAAATATTCTCATCATGGACAAACTCTGCAATAATTTTTACACCAAGTTTTTCACCCATATAAACCAGGGATTCTACAATTTTAAAATGCTTCTCATTAGAGTCCAAATCCTTAATAAAACTACCATCAATTTTTATGAAGTCTATCTTTAGGTCAGTAATTCTAGACATGTTTGAGTTCTCTACTCCAAAATCATCAATGGCTATTACAAATCCTAAATCACTCAGCTGATTAATCTGATTAATAACTGTAATATCATCTTCTACTACTATATCCTCCAACATTTCAAGCGTTACATTTTTTGGATCTATATTATGTTTTTTAATTTTTATATCTAAAAATTCAATTAAATATTTTTCTAATAAATCATGCTTAGTGATATTAATACTAAAAGCTGTTGATGTTGACTCAAAATATTGAAAAGATTTTTGTATGATCTGTTTAGTTACCGCACTCTCTAGTCCGGAAATCTTGGCAGCATCTAAAAACTGAGCAGGAGGTAAAAACTTACCACCATCTTTTATACGAGCCAGAACTTCGTACTTTATTGTTTCTTTACTAAATGTATCGACTATAGGCTGATAAAACGGTATTAAGTTTTCAGCTTCTAAATCTTTTTGCAAGATAGCAATATTCTTCGCTAATTGTGTGTATGAGCCATAATCACTCATAGTTTCATTGTACATTAAAACAAGTCCGCTACCTCTATGCTTAGCCTCAACAAGTGCTATATTTGCCTTTGAGTATAAATCCAGTTTACTGTTTTCACTGTGAACAGCTATACCGAATGAGAAACTAATAATACTGTGTATGTTATTTATAATAACGGGTGTGTGTTCAAAATAGGCTTTGATTTGAGAAGCCAACATAATCTCTTGGTTTGATGTAGGGGTATTCAATATAATAATAAATTCACCACCATTGATATGATAAAGCTTCCCATTATTTGGAATTGTATGCTTCAAGTTTGTAGCACACTCATTGATTAAAAGGTCTGTTATATCCAAGCCATACGTTGTATTAAAAATAGAGAGGTTATCTATGTTAAGCATAATGATACTGTACTCTTTAAACAATTCAATATCTTCGGTAGCAATATTCATATTTGGTAAACTTGTAATATTATTATGTCTGGATTTAAAATACAGTTCCTCTTTTTTTACTAATGTCTCCCTCTCCTCTTCTTCTATTCTCTTTTGAAAAAAACTGATTAAAAATATCACAAGAGCTATAACTACTGTTGAGACTAAAGTTAAAATCATTATCAACATCTTAAATATTTTTTTTCTCTCTAATACCAAATCAGTAATATTATTCATAATAATTATCTTGGCACCGTTTTGAAAATCGCCCAGGTTAAAAGTTGAAAGTTCATAATATTTTTCATTGGATGCTATTGTCAAATTCTCTAGATCGCTTATATCCAATTTATGAAGCTGAGTGTTCATAAAATCTGATGTTATATACTGAATAATAAACCCATCATTTGTTTTGTTTGAGTAATCTATCAAGTCTCTATTTTTTTCATCATCTTGAAATAAAAATGCAAAATCATGTTTAGAGTGTTTTTTTATATCTTCCATTAAAGCATCTACTTTATATGATAATTCGGCTACAGCTAAAAACTCTCCATCATCACCGACAATAGGATATATTACTCTAAAGAAGTATCCAAACTTGCCAATTTCAAATCCACTCTGCACAGTTTGAGTAGTTATAGTTTTTTTAATTAAAGCTTTTTTACTATTAATATATCTATCTTCTGTATTTGGAGAGTGTACTCTTATAAAAGAGTGTCCATTAGATAAAATAATGTGTACTCCCCATAAAGATTGATCTACATTTTTATACTCTGTATAAAGTGGAAGTATATCGTCATAAAATTTTTGACGATTCTTATTTTTAAGACTCTCTATCAAACCTTTTTGCTTAAAAAACATATGTGAAAGAGTTGTAGACTCATCTTCTTTATGCTCTAAATAACCATAGACTGATTGGTGTATATTTTCACTTTGAATATCAATTATTATATCTTGAAATTTGCTAGAATTGATATATATAAAGAAAATAAGTAGAATACATGCAGCTATTATAATACTCACCAACATCAATTTTAAATATAAAACTGTCTTCTTCATCTGCTCTAGTCCAATATGGTTTTATAAATACTACCATATATTTTATTAATTGATATTTATATTAAAATATCATAATTTTAATTATTTTTATCATACAATTTGTTAATCTTGCCTGGTAAATATCCATTATTTATAATCTATCAAACTAATCCTCATTCAAAAAGCGAATCTTCATCACTCTTTAGATATAATTCGAAAAATATAAATACACCATTTTAGAGGTTTAACACTTGTTTGATTTAAAAAAATATACATCAGCAAATATCAAAAATGATATTCTCTCCGGTTTAGTTGTAGCTGTTGCTCTGGTTCCTGAAGCTATTGCATTTAGTTTTATCGCAGGAGTAAGCCCTATTGTTGGTCTTTACGCTGCTTTTATTATAGGGCTTATCACATCAGTTATTGGTGGAAAACCTGGTATGATTTCTGGTGCTACCGGAAGTGTTGCAGTTGTTATGATAGGCTTAATGCTTGAAGCAAATGCAAAACTTACAGCTCTTGGTATGGTTGGTGAAGAGTTATATATTCATGCACTTAACTATCTTCTTTTAGCTACTATTATTGCCGGTCTTATACAAGTTGCTTTTGGTGTGTTTAAACTTGGTAAATTTATTCGCTTAGTGCCTCAACCCGCACTTTATGGATTTGTAAACGGTTTAGCCATCGTTATTGCTATGGCACAGTTTAAATTCTTTGAAGGTGAAGGGTTAACAATGTATATCATCGTTGGTATTACAATGCTAATCATGTACCTACTTCCAAAGTTTACAAAGGTTGTTCCATCAGGTCTTGTAGCTATTGTTCTTTTAACGCTTATCGTTTATGTTATGCAGATAGATACTATCACTGTTGGCTCACTGGCAAACCTGAGTGAGTTTAAAGGACAGCTTCCTCAGCTCATCATCCCTGATACCCTCTTTAGTATGGATGCTATACTTATGGTACTTCCATATGCAATTATCATGTCACTTGTTGGTCTTATCGAGTCTCTTCTGACACTCGCTGTTTTAGATGAGATGAGTGGAACACGAGGAAGTGTAAACAAGGAGTGTGTAGCACTTGGATGTGGAAATATTACAAGTGGATTTTTCGGGGGAATGGCAGGTTGTGCTATGATTGGACAGAGTATCATCAACTACACTTCTGGTGGTCTTGGTCGTCTCTCCTCATTTGTGGCAGCGGTAGGTCTACTCCTACTGGTTGTCTCTATGACAGATGTTTTAAATACCATCCCTGTTGGTGTACTTGTTGGGATTATGTTCATGGTGAGTATTGGAACATTTGAGTGGTCAAGTTTTTCTCACCTCAAGCATATGCCGCGTTCTGATGTTTTTGTTATGGTTGTTGTTACTATTATCACAGTTCTGGAAGATTTAGCTGTAGCAGTAATTGCAGGTGTGATTATCTCAGCTCTGGTTTTTGCCTGGAAGCATGCGCGTATATGGGCAAAGACACATACTGAAGATGATGGAACAAAAGTCTACTCTCTAGAGGGTCCTCTTTTCTTTGGAAGTGCTACGACATTTTCAGATAACTTTAGTGTAGATCAAGATCCACCTAGAGTTGTGATTGATTTTAAAAACACAAGAGTTTTAGATTTTTCTGGTGTTGAAGCCATAGATGCGATAGTAAAAAAATATGAAGATGCGGGGAAAAATATACTTCTTCGTCACCTATCAGCTGACTGTAAAGCTATCTTAAAAAGTGCTGGACCACACTGTACTTATGAAGAGGATGACCCAACTTATAAAGTCGCGATTAACTACTAAAACTAGTTTACTCCAACTTTAATAAAGCTCTTGGGCCTAACAGATCTATATTTAGGCATACTTTGTCCCACATTTGCATTTATGTAAGTGGGATCGGCTATCACATACTTCTTTCTGCCAACTTTAACACTGTCACCACTCAAGGGAATGTAGAGTGCCGTTGCCATATGGTCTCTGTACTTCACACCAACTACACTGTATCCAAACAGCTCTTTAACAAGATATGAGAAGAGAATAGCTCTATCCTCACAGTCTGACTTATCAAAATAGAGTGTTTCCTGTGCGAACATTACTTTCTCACGTCCAAACTGTTGATTATCCCTCTCGTAAACGAAAGCATTTTGAACAAAACCTAGAACAAAGTTTAGCCCTATGCTGGCTTTCTTCCCATCGATATACTTTTTGATATCTCTTGCAATTGTCTGATAACTCATCTCATCAACAGGTGCATTAAAAAATGTCTCATAATCAGCCTGTGGATAGGTTGCCATGAAATCTATAAGGTTTTGATTGTAGTGATAAGTTGTAGTGAATACTTCACCATCATGCTTAAACAATAAACTCTTATTCTTCACGTTTGTATTAAACTTTGGAAGCTCTTTAAGTGATAAATCAAAAGCTTTTGTAGCTCTGGGATAACTCTGCTCATATGAGTACAGTCTGCCTACCCTGCCCTTGTCATAATGAGAGAAGAGATAGAATTTTTTACCTGAAAAAGTATAATTAGGGGTTGAGTATATAGTTTTTTTACTATAGTGCATCAGCATCACTTGCTTTTGTGCAAGTCCAACTTTTACGTCATAACCAAGTTTGTTAAAGATAAACCAACTCATGAGTTTTGCATCATCAGGGTTTGAGAAGAGCTTTTGTGAAAACTCAGTGACTAGAAGGTAGACTCCCCAGTCATTAAGTCTCATAGAGTTTTGTATACTTGAAATTCTAGCTACTATGTTTTCATATTCACTCTTTGCAGCTGCATCAAAAAAATTTGCTACTCCCTCTTGATTTTGAGGATAATACTTTGCAGCTTTGAGACTCTCATCAACACTAAATCCTAAATCCGTTCCAAAAAAATTAAAATTCAGATCCTGCTGTTTGAGTGAAACTATCTCTATCTCTGATTTTTTTGTAATATTTGAGTCTGCACTGACTATAGGTTTTACTTTTACATTTACAACTGGACCAACACTCTTTATCTCTTTTACAGATGCCGGTGTAATACTTTTTGGTTTAGGTGTTGTGTACAAAGGAGGGCTCACGTGAGCCTTAAACTCTTTAAACTGCTCTTTTAGATAGTTGTTAAAATCAGCGTCTCTTTTATCTTTATATGTAGCAAAAGATTTAGCTTGTGTTCTTTTAAAGTCTTTAAAACTCTCAGCCCAAACAAAAGAGCTTAAAAATAGTAGTATTAGACTAAAACGGCCAAACAGCTTGAACCATTTTAGTTCCCCATCCTTGTTTCGTAGCACGGTCCATATCTCCCTCTGTTTTATATAGAATTTTTGCATCACTCATTTTAGCAGAATCTATATTGTTATACTGGTCGATATCGTAAGGACGAATAACACCACTTATCTGAATAAGCTGCTTTTGATCATCTATAAGTATCTCTCTTTTACCAGAGACAAAATAGTTCCCATTTTTAAGAATTTTCACTATCCTTGCTGATACTTTTGTGCTAAAACTGGCATCTTTTGTAGCACTTCCCTGTCCGGAAAATGTACTTGTTGAATCACTCTCAAATCCGATACTTGAAAAGCCGTTTAACTTATCTACACCGCTAGTGACAGTTGAGTTGGCACCATTTGATGTAAAAGCACCACCGCCGAGTTTTGAGCTGTCTGAACTTGAGAGCGCCCTAGCACCAGTATTTGAGCTCTGTGCAGTCTCTGAAATAACAACGGTCACTATATCATTTACATGCATCGCTTTATGGTCTGAGAAGAGAGGGTTTCGTCCCTGCCCAAAGATACTGCCGGTTGATACAAAATCCTGCTTATCTTCTTGTGCCGGCATCTGTTCGACATATACAGGTGGTTCAAAGTCAATCTCCGGATCTGTCAGATTTGCAGTACATCCGCTCAATAAAACTAAGGAAAATAGTGAAGTAACTGTCAGTAAAAAGTTTTTTGTCATTGTCTCTCTCTTATTTAGTTATAATACTAGCAAAAATAGTACCAAGGAAATATTTTGACTTTAAGAGAAACAATTAATGCAGATGTAAAAAATGCGATGAAAGCAAAAGAGACCCAAAAACGTGATGCACTGCGTTTACTCACAAGTGCTTTTAAACAGATAGAAGTAGATGAGAGAAAAGAGTTAAGCGATGATGATGTAATCAAAATCATCCAAACACAGGTTAAGCGTAGAAATGATGCAGCAACTCAGTACAAAGATGCCGGACGTGAGGATCTGATGCAGGTTGAACTTGATGAGATTGCATTTTATGAAGTTTATTTGCCTGCTCAACTAAGTGATGATGAATTATCGAATGAGCTAAAAGAGATTATCTCTAAAGTTGGAGCATCTTCACCAAAAGATATGGGTAAAGTTATGGGAATGGCTTCAAAAGCACTAGCTGGAAAAGCTGATGGAAAACGTATCAGCGAGTGTGTAAAAACTCTTCTATCTTAAATGAAAAAGAGCTTTTTCGCTCTTTTTACCAATCATCTAAGACAAATTTTTTAGGCTCATCCTCTTTTACTTCAACACTCTCTTTAGGCTCATTTATCTCAGGTTCTACAAGCTTTGTCTCAACTGGCTTACTCATCTGTTCTTCAAACTGTAATTCTAATCCATTTGATGTCATTACAAAGCCATCAACTCTGAGTTTTCCATCATGTATCTGATTATGGTGCTCTTTACAAAGAGGAATAAGGTTATGCTTATTATCTTTATGAAAGTGCCCTATAAACCCTGCTTTATCTGCAAGTGAGCGTTGAGAAATATGGTGTACATCTTCTGCAACTGCTCCACAGATTACACACTTAGTCACATAAAGCTCTTTGTTATACTTACTTTTCTTCTTCTTCACAAGAAGTTCAAGCTCATCAAAGTCATTTGCTAAACGCTTACGTATCTGGTTTGCAACATCTAAGAACTCACTATCCATATGGAGTGACTTTGCAAATTCTAAACCGTAGATACTACTACCACTCCCCTCTTGTAAAACGCGGTTAAAAACAAGAGAATCTTTATCTTCATCATACTCAACACTTAGGTGCAAATCAACAACATTGTCGAGTGTCGTTATCTCTCTCATGGTTGAGAGTTGATGGAGGTGCGTTGCAAAAAGAAATAGACATCTAGTCTTTGCAAGTTTCTGAATAGCACTAGCGACTATAGCAACACCTGAGAGTGTCTCTGTACCGTGACTTATCTCATCTCCAAGAACTAAAGAGCGAGCAGTTGAACGGTTAAAGATATTTTTCATCTCAAGCATCTCAACGGCAAAAGTTGAGAGTCCTTTTG
This sequence comes from Campylobacterota bacterium, assembly GCA_039715155.1. Taxonomy (GTDB): domain Bacteria; phylum Campylobacterota; class Campylobacteria; order Campylobacterales; family Sulfurimonadaceae; genus Sulfurimonas. Next base: position 8,041 of record JBDLHW010000033.1, read on the forward strand.
CCAGGTTATCTTTTGAGACAATTCTAGTAAAGAGTGAATCAAATATAGAGAACTTCATAACAGCGGCAGATACAAAGAAACCACTCTGAGCCATAAGTGTGGCTATACCTATACTCTTCATCAAAGAGCTCTTACCACTAGAGTTAATACCGTAGAGTAGAACACCATTGATATCATGCCCATCATGCACACCAACCTCAAGCATAACAGTCTCAGGATGCGGCAGGTCCATATGCTCACGGTTACCCATTACTATGTCATTTGGAACGTAGATTCCACCTCTCTCTTGTATCTCGATAAGCGGATGACGAAGCTGCATAATCTGCATAAAATTTTCATCATTTTTAGCTTCAACTATCATTGGACGTGAGTGTTTATACATCTGCGCTATTTTTGATGAACTCACACCTACATCAAGGTCTGATACATAAGCGATTACCCTGTCAAAAAGAAGTGAGTATCGTCTCTCAAAAAGAGCTTGAAGTTGAATATATCTGTCTCTTACAAGTACCACTATCTTACGTCGATTCTTCATTATTTTATCTGAGAGATTATCAGTAAATTCTGAAGTGATTTTTACACTGTTTGTGAGCTTTTTAACACTAAAGCTTGAAAACTCTTCAGCCTTTTTAAACTCACTCTCAATGAGAGAGAATCTATTTTTACTCAGTGAGATGTAGTAGCCCTCTTTCTCTAAAAGACCTAGGGTCACTAAACTTTTTGAGCTACCTGCATTTACAGACTCTAGTAACTCTGAGATTTTTGCCATTATATCTTCAAAAGCGATTAACATAACAGCGTTCTCTTTGACTAAAGTATCGATTGACTCATCAACACCGTCCATTAAAAAGTTCTCATCAACAGTTGCGTTTGTGAAGCGACGTGAGACATCTAAATCTATACTCTTATCTATATCACGTAGAAACTCGTCAACCTCACTCTCATGGAAAGGAGTTTTTTGAATCTTATGTTTTTTCACATAGAGCATCAACTCTTTTACACTCTGCATCGACTCATAAACATGATTCATCTCAAAAGGATGTAGTCGTCCTAAACTGAGTCTACGTGAGAGTCTCTCTAAATCATAAACACCACGCATCATCTCATCGAGATACCTAGTATGAGATGAGACTCTCTCTATCAGGTTATATCTACGTTCTAACTCTTCAGCTTCCATAATAGGATTCAGCAAGCGCTCTTTTAAAAGTCGTCTACCTATTGCAGTGGCACTTCTATCCATCATCTTCAAAAGTGTGAACTCTTTTCTATCTTTTGATATCACTCCCATCTGCTCTAGGGCATTGTTTCCAAGATACATAAAACGGCGGTTATCTATGATAGAAGGGAGAGAGAGCTTTTGAACTATGTGATAATCATGCTCTATAACAAAGTGAATCAAAATAGCTAGCGACTCTGTTATCATCGGGTTACGCTCTAAATCCAGATGCTCAACCGGAGAGAGAAGTGACTGTATCTGATACACCTCTCCAAAAAGCTTATTTTGAAACTCTATCTTTGGTCTTTGATTATTTACTGAGTAGTGATAGTGTTCGGCAACTTCCAAGTACTGGATGACGTGACGCTGATCGTCTATGCCATCCAAAAAGGTAATAACAACTTCAGAAGTTCTATATATATTTAAAAGATTAAAGACTTCATCAAGTGCATAAGAGGGGTCTTCACTTGTTCCATGCGTTTCATAAAGAAATGTTTTTCCCGTTGTCACATCTATGGCAGAGTAACCGACACTGTAAATACCCCTATGTTTATCAACTAAAAGTGAAACAATGTAGTTATCATCATTATCCACTATATGGTCAAAGTTAGTCCCCGGAGATACTATTTGTGAGATATAGCGGCTAATTTTTGGTGGATTACCTTTCTGTTTAACAACAATAACCGTATATTTTTGCTCACTTATCAGACGGTTTAAATAGCGTTCAAATGATACTGCAGGCACTCCTGCTAAGAGTGGATTTTTATCTGAGTTTTCAACTATATTTTTATTTTTTTTCGTAAGCTGGATATTGAGCAGTTCTGCTATCTCTTTAGCTTTACCAATCTGCTCATCATCATTATTTACTTCATAGACCTCATAAAAAGTCCCAATTTCCATAAATACAACTGTATCATTTCCATACTTATCTTCAAAGAATCTTTGCAGGTCAAAGTAGGTTTGAGTGAGTAATCGCTCTTTGTTGTTGAGTATGTGACTTACGTCTGATGATTTCATTAAAAATATGCCTATTGCGCTTAATATATTGCGATTATAACATAAAAAATTATTGCGATTTTCATGACATGCTTTAGAGCCTTTTTAAGTCGCGGTTTCTGTTAAGTTATTTTGGAAGTTTAACACTTTTAGGTGCTAGCGTAGGAGAAGTCTGGATCTACACCATGCTCAAGAAGAGCATAGTATAGTAAGGTTTATTTTAAGTTTTTAACGATGTTTTTAACTGCATCACTAGCATGGTTAAACGCTAACGCGATAGAACCTTGGTCAGTTACAACATCACCGATAGTGTAAAGACCTGCAACATTTGTCTCAAATGTAGCTTCGCTATAAACAGGAACATCCCACTCACCAGTTTGAACACCAGAGTTTACAAGGATATCTTTTGGAGTCGTACCACCAAGAGCGTATACAGCTCTGTCATATTCACCAGTTGAACCATCAGTAAAGTTTACTTTGATTGCTCTCTCTTGACCCTCTTCAACACTCTCAACATCTACACCCATTTTATTAATCATTTTACTGTTATCTAGGTATTTGTTACACATTTCAGTATTGATTGGGTTCATACGAGTAATCTCAGCTTTACGGTAGTTAAGAGTTACAACACAATCTTCCATACCTTCCATCTCAACTAGACCATAAGCGTACTCACCAGCAGTATCACCACCACCAACTACCATTACGTGCTCACCATCTTGAACTTTAGAAAGGTTGAAGTTAAGAACTTGTTTTAGCTCTTTAGGGAATTTATATCTTGGCTTGTTTGGTTTACCCATACGACCAACTGAAAGGATTACATTTTTAGCTTTCATGCTCTCCATACCTTCTTTAACACCATCAGTAGCATAAACTATTGAGAAAAGACCATCTTCACCTTTTTCAACTCTTACGATTTCGTGGTTATACTCGAAGTGATCAAGAACACCAGCATTTTGTAATTTAGTATCCATTTGTGCAATGTACTCTTCTTTTGAACACTCATCAAAAGTTACGTTACCAGTGAAGTTAAACTCGATTCCCATCCAGTCTTTATCAACACGTTTACCTTTTTTGTAAAACTTGTGAATCATATCATTGTGGTGTGGTGCTTTGTCAATAACAACGATGTTTTCTACACCAGCCATTTTTGCTTCAATAGCAGCTGCCATACCGCCAGGTCCTGCTCCAATAATTGCTATATCTACTACTTTAGTATCTTGAATCATACTTAATCCTTCAGTAAAAAATTTAAAGTATTATACACAAATCTAGATTGGTTTCTTCCATTTTTCAAAGAAACAGAATCCTTACGAGTATTATTGTAACATGTTGAAAAATTTATCTCACTGAAATGTTACGAAATGTAATAGGTGAACTCTCTAAGCCTTTACAAAATAGATTTACAGAGCAGTATTTTAGAGCGATAAATGACACAATTTGACACAAATATATCAGAGTGACTTTTCTATCTGTTAAAAGTAAGTAGTTTTGGGAATTAGTCTTCAAGTGGTGGACGAGGAGAGATTCGAACTCTCGGTACAGTTACCCATACGCATCCTTAGCAGGGATGTGGTTTCAGCCGCTCACCCACTCGTCCATTTGAAGAACGAGATTATAGTAATTATTTAATAACACTTAGCTTAAAAAAGAAAAGATATGCAATAATATCTTATGAAAATCTTTCTATTAATAATTTTAACTTCTGCACTACTTATGGCGACATATCCAAGCTTCACAAACTCTGAGTTGAGAGCTATTAACAAAAAAAATATTATCTCTAAAAACAGAATAGTGGATTATCAAAACACTCTTTTAACTTTTAAGACTTTAGATAAAGAGACACTACTCAATAGAATAAATTTTTATCTAAATAGACTTCTTACTCAATATGATGATGTAATCAATAACAAACCCGACAGTTGGGCTACTCCAAAAGAGTTTTTAACCGTTGGTTATGGAGACTGTGAGGACTATGTGATAATCAAATACTACTCACTAATAAAACTTGGTTTTGATGAGAAGAAGCTATACCTGACACTTGTCAAAGAGAAGTTCAGGGGCGGATATCATATGGTTCTCACGTACTTTAAAACTCAAGGGAAGTCACCACTGGTTCTGGATAATCTCAGTTTTAAAATATTGGATTTAAAAACAAGAGAGGATTTAGAAGCGGAGCTTTTTATAAATTCAAGCGGTGTTTACAAGCTTCAGGAGGATTCAAAACTTATAAAAGTAGCTCATAAATACAAAGAGTTTGAAGAGTTAAAAGCTAAGGTGAACAATAACCGTTAGATATTTTCTAAAATTCTTTTAACAACATCAGCAGGGTTCTCTGACTTGTAGATGGGACGTCCTACAACTATAAAATCAACAAACTCTTCTTTTGCAAACGCAATATCTGCAACTCTTTTTTGATCCCCGGCATCTTCCCCAAATGGGCGGATCCCAGGGGTGAGCGTCATAAACTCTTTACTTGTAATATTTTTAATTGACTTACTCTCGAAAGCTGAGCAGACAACACCATCAAGTCCGCTATCTTGTGCATCTTTTGCAAACTGGTCAGCCTTAGAGGCAATATCTTTTTCATACACAGCAGAGAACTCATCTTCAGTGAAAGAAGTCAGAGCAGTTACTGCTAAAACAATTGGACGCTTATCAAACTTCTCCAGTCTACTCATAACCTCACTCATAGCACGTTTGCCAGCTGATGCATGAACATTAAACATATCAACACCAAGTCCCATAATAGACTCTGCAGCATCTGCCATAGTGTTTGGAATATCATAAAGTTTTAGGTCTAAAAATATTTTAAAATCTGGGTTTATTTTTTTGATAGCGAGTAGAAAATCTTCACCATCACGGATATATGTACGAAGTCCGACTTTTAGCCAGACATCATAATCTTTTATCTTCTCTATGAGAGCTAAATTCTCTTCTTTTGTAGGTAAATCAAGTGCAACGCATAATTCCATAGTTTCTCTTTTAAAAATTGATTATGCAATTATATCATTTCTAATCTTTTCTATAGACTAGTGCGCTGTAGCACCCTCAGCTCCTATACCTGTTTGACTTCGTATGAACTGTATTTCAAAGGCATCCTGTTCATCCTTTGCTCTTTGACTGCTGTCAGTAACACTAAAGAGATAGATACCGATAAAGGCAACTGATACAGAGAAGAGTGCCGGATATTTATATGGAAAAATTGCCTCTGCGTTTCCTAAGATATCTACCCATACGATTGGACCGAGGATTACAAGCAGGACTGCCGTAGCAAGTCCTAGTGAACCACCAACTACTGCTCCACGAGTAGTTAACCTTTTCCAATACATAGAGAGTATAAGTATAGGAAAGTTTGCAGATGCAGCGATAGCAAAGGCAAGACCAACTACAAAGGCGATATTTTGCTTCTCGAACATGATACCCATGATGATAGCTAAAACACCAAGAGCCACTGTTGCGATTTTTGAGACTCTCATCTCTTTATGGTGGTCTGCATCACCATCTTTTACAACTGAAGCGTAGAGGTCATGTGAAATAGCACTCGCCC
>JBDLHW010000034.1:0-13682 GCA_039715155.1 Campylobacterota bacterium
ATCCTTGCCTGAGTATCATACTCTTTCTGGAGCTTTTCTCTATCTAAACCTAAGCTCTCTGATAACTGATTTAAAAATATATATGTAGTTTCACCCGGTATGAGTGTGATATCTTGAAGAGCCGCTTTTGCTCGTGTTAGTCTATATAAAAAATCACCTTTTGTGCTTTTAGTTTCGCCTATGTTTATCCATCCACTTTGAGGAGATCCTATAAGTCGTAAAAGTAATGAATCGAGTTTACTAACTTCGTAATTTTTAGACTGCATTTGTGTTATAATCTGATTAATAGAACCCTTTGGTATATAGAGTACTTTTGGAGTTTCAATAGGTTTATTTAGGTAGTACATGAACGATAAAGCAGTTATCAATACAATATCAGCAATATACTTTACAATTGTTAGCTTTTTATCTTTCATTTTTTTGCTGCTCGCCGTTATTTTTATTGTTTTACAAAATGGTTTATATATAGAGAATATATCGGTTCCAAATGTTAATGTAAAGCAATTATACATTAAATGGAATGAAAAAGTAGATATTTCTATCAAAGAGATTTCTATTATAAAAAAAGAATCAAGCGATGACACAAAGTTTAATTACAAAAATGTTGACAAGTACCTGAAAAGCTTATCACTTGCCAGTAATTGGTTTGAGAGCATAGTCATTGGAAAGATAAGTCTAAACGATATAAGTGCTTCATTTAAATATAGAGACGGGGAGAGAGGTTTTATTGTAGCATCATCTCCAGATTTTTCTTTTAACGGCTCTATATATTGTGAATCAAACCTTTTAAGTATGAAAATTAATAAGTTTAATGACCCAAAAAGGAGAGTCAACTTAAGCGGTAAGCTATTTTTTAACCCCAAAAGTATTGAACTCAGTTCAGTTTTTAATCTAAACATAAATAATGATTTAGACACTAAAGTATTCATCCATACAGATAAGCAGAGACTTGATTATAAACTTATAGCCAATAAAGAGATAAAAGATATAACCCACTTAATTAATATCGCCAATATACCCAAAGAAGCAAGATATTGGGCTTTAGATGCTATTGAGATGTCAGGTGCAACTATCGATAGTGCAGATGGTTTTATAGAGTTTGATAAGCTAAGTGAGGCTTATAAAAACATACATATAAAAACTACTGTAAAGAAAATGAATTATACTTATGATAGAAACTTAGACTCTATTCATACGCAAAAAACTCTTTTAGAGTTTAAAGATGGGATACTCTTTATATACCCTAAAGATGCCTACTCTTACGGTATGTTTTTAGATAAAAGCTGGCTCAAGATAGACTTTAGCAAAAAAGAGGAGATTTTGACTCTTCACTTGCTCTTTGATGGCATGATAAATAAAGATATGCTTAAAATACTATCCAACTATAAGATAAATCTTCCATTTCTGCAAAGAGAGGGTAAGGTGACTACAAACCTCACGTTAATAGTTAATTTAATAACCATAGATATTGATACTAAGGGGGACTTTTTTAGCAAAGAAGCTAATTTTGACTACCTAGGGTTAAATATTGATCTCTTTGATGCATACATAAAGCTTGATAATCATGATGTTGAAATAAATAACATGAAAGCAAAATATAAAGATATAGCTACAGCAGAAGTTGATGTGGTGTTTGATGCAAAAGCCTCAGAAGGTAGAGTCACCTTTGACACTGAATACATAGGTCTTAATAATGGAAAGCTGCTTTTAGATAAAAATCCAATCAAAATAATTTACAACATTTCACCAAACAATGATACGATAGATATAGCAAAGTCAAGGTGGAGATATGATGAGTTTATTCTCAGTTTAGATAAAGTAAATGTTCCTTTTGATTTAGATAAGCTTTTAGTAAAACTGCCTGCAACATTTTTTGAGATAGATGGAGTTACATCGGGGTTTATTGCGGGAACTATACCAATTGACACAATGAAGCTAAACCTCAGAGCTGATATACTAAAGCTTTACTACAAGGGTGTTGAGTTTTCTCAATCAAACACGCCATTGAATATTTCATATGATGATACGCTTAGCGTATCGTCGGTATCAAATATACTTTTTAATATTGATGGTTCTGAATTTGATTTAAATGATGCAGTGCTTGACATAGGGCCTCATAGTGTCAACCTGAAGCATGCAAATTTACTTAGTATAGACGGTTTTATCAGTACAGAGATCAATGCTTTTTACAATACTAATAATGGTCAAGGAATATTGGGGTTTAAAGATTTAAATATCCAAGATAATGATACTCTGTTTTACTCCAAAGATAAACTAATACTTTCATTTGAATCCATTAAAGACAGTATTAGTATAGACTCAAAAGAGCTTGATTCAAAGTTTATAATTACAGATGAAGGCTGGGATATTAAACTGAATTCTCTAACTAAAATATCAGATGATTCAAAATTTCTAAAAGAGTTTAAACTAACGCAAGGTAAAGTGGAACTCCATAAAAAAGAGAACGAAGAAGCTATTGGCTTTAAGGCTGATATTTCATACCCGTACAAACTGCTTGTAAAAGGCAATACTCCTGTTCAAGACTATAGGATAAACGGAGAGATAAGTTCTAAAAAATCATCTATTGAGATAAATGAAAAAATCAATATTAAAATAGATGACAATATTGCCATAAATATCAAAAATAGCGGTATTAATATGCCCGAAGTATTGAATCTCTTAAGAGATATCAATACATCGTCCAGTGAAAAAAGTACTCAGAGCATTATCCTGGATGCAACGAACTCTTATTTATATGTGGGACACAATAGAAGAGTTATATCTGATAGAATGAGTCTGCAGCACCAAAACAGCATAACAACTGCACAGTTAGAGTATAAGAGTGGTCATGCAGGATTTAAGCTGCAAAATAAAGGTATCCATCTGTATGGAGAAAACTTTAATGACAAGTTCATGGAAAATCTTTTCTCTCTTGCGGAGTTTAAGGGTGGAAAACTTGACTTCTCGATGAATGGAACAATTGACAATTATGATGGTCTGTTTTATATAAGAGATACGACTATTATTGATTATAAACTGATTAACAATATCCTGGCATTTGTAAATACCGTTCCATCACTGGCTACCTTCTCTCTGCCTGGCTATAGCAAATCAGGGTTAAAAGTTAAAAGTTCCTATATGAATTTCAATGCCAAAAATAGTGTTTTTAATATTTCTGACTTCATCTTGGATTCCAAGGAGATCGATATCTTAGGCGGGGGTGTTGCTGATCTAAACAGAGATAAAATAGATGTAACACTTAATCTAAAAACAGATCTGGGCAGCAGTGTGTCAAAAATACCTCTGGTTGGCTACATACTGCTTGGAGATGATAATACTGTATCTACCACGATGAAGATTACTGGTAAATTATCCAACCCTGATGTAAAATCACTTATAGCCAAAGATATTGCTGTAGCACCTATAAATATTGTAACAAGGGCCCTGCTTCTACCTTACGACTTAATCAAGTCCATTAAAGATACAAATAAGAGCAAGTAAAAGCTCTCTTACTCATTTCTTAAAACAGTGAGTATGTCTACTTCACTTGCTTTTTTAGCGGGATAGTAAGCTGATAGAACAACGATAGCAAAGGCACCGGAGACAATCATAAAAAAGTCTTTTAGACTCAAGTCTAACGGCAGTGTTGTTGTTGGATATACATCTTTAGGAAGTGAAACGATATCAAAGGTACTAAGCACCCATAGCCCACTCATACCAAGTATAACTCCGGCAAAAATCCCTCCAATACCAATCACAATTCCTAGATAGAGAAAAACTTTTTTTATTTCAGCAGTTGTTGCACCCAGTGATAACAGAAGAGCTATCTCACCCCTTCTGTTCATTACAGTCATTAAAAGAGATGATATGATATTTATAGCCGCTATAAGAATAATCAACATTAAAACGATAAACAGTGATACTTTTTCAAGCTCGAGCGCGGCAAAGAAGTTAAGATTATCTTCCCACCACCCTTTTATAGTCACACTTTCAGGAAGTATTTCTTTGATTTTTAAAATATCTTTATGTGGATTGTTTGAGAAAATATGTATTCCATCATATTGGTTGGATGGCATATGAAGCATTGCCTGCATGGATGCCAGTGTTGTATAACTATACGCCTTGTCATAAGCTGTAAGTCCAGAATCAAAAACCGACTTAACTTTAAAGCGCTTGATTTTTGGAGTAACTGAGAGTCCACCCGGTTCGACCTGAGTAAAAATATACATTAGTTTGTCGTCTCTATATAGATCAAACTCCTCTTTTAGACTCTTACCTATAAGAACATCAAATTTTCTAAAGGAGTTGTTTTTTATAGCTTTATTTAGTACGCTGTTGACCTCTGCTTCATCATCAAAGTTTACACCAAAGATATAGCCTCCCTCGAGCTTACTCCCACTTCTTGCCATAATAGCAGACTGGACATAGGGACTAAACTTTAGGGAAGGAAATTTTGATTCTAAATCGATTAATAGACTCTCATTTACTGAACCATAAAACTTTGGAACAATAGTAAGAGGATAGTTCATGATTGTAAGCTTTTTTCTAAACTCTTTATCAAAACCATTCATAAGGGCCATGGCAATAAGCAAAACTGTTACACCAAGGGTTATCCCTAGAAATGCAAGCAGTGCCGATAAAAAGATAAAGGGCTGATCTTTATCAAATCGCAGAAATCTTTTTACCAGATAAGGGACTACAGATGTTTTCAAGAAGCAGAAGCACCGTTTCCAGCAAATACCCCCTTCTTGGGACCACTTTTACCACAGCACTGTTTATACTTTTTACCGCTACCACAAGGACATGGGTCGTTTCTTGCAATTTTCTTCTCTGAAGTTACTGATTCTCCCTCTGGCTTATTCGGGTGGTTAAATACTCTTGCCGCTTCTTTTAGCTTCTGCTCCGATGCCAACTGCTCTGCAATTCTAGCCGCTTCATCTTCTGCAGATTCCATTTTAAACTGAATAATCTGAAGCGTTTTAATAGTATTGAATTTAATATCATTGATTAGCTCACCAAAAAGATTATAACTCTCTTTCTTGTACTCAACTAAAGGGTCTTTTTGGTTGTAAGCGCGAAGCCTGATACCTGTTTTCATAGTATCCATAGAGTAGAGGTGCTCTCTCCATGCGTTATCTAACTCTTTAAGATAGAACTCTTTTTCTATATCTGTACGAACCTCATTCTCTAAAACATTCATTTTGGTGTCATAAGACTCTTTCAGAGCCGTTATTACAGCTTCAAGCAGTTCATCATACTCTAAAGACGACAGAGCGCTAATATCTAAGTCAAGATTAACCTCTTCTTTGAGTAGTTCAGATATTTTTTTAAGATTAAAGTCTTCTCTGGCTCCGCCATCAAAGACATCTGAGATGAGTAAAATATGCTCAATGTATTCCGCTCTAATGTCATTTATCTTTTCTGCAACATCATAATCTTTTGAAAGCAGTTGATTTCTAAATTTATAAACAATTTTTCTCTGCTCATTAGCCACATCATCATACTCGACAATCTGCTTACGACCTTCGTAATGCATGTTTTCAACTTTTTTCTGAGCTTTCTCAACCGCACGAGTAACCATTTTGGACTCGATAAATTCACCATCTTCAACACCAAGTCTTTCCATGATAGATTTAATCTTATCAGAACCAAAAATACGAAGTAAATTATCTTCTAGGGACAGGTAAAACTGAGTACAACCTGCATCACCCTGACGACCTGAGCGACCACGAAGCTGATTATCTATACGACGATTTTCATGTCTCTCTGTACCAATAATATAGAGACCGCCAAGAGCCTTAACTTCATCATTAACCTTAATATCAACACCACGACCTGCCATATTTGTAGCAATTGTAACAGCACCTTTAGCACCGGCAGATTTAATAATCTCACCCTCTTGTTCATGGTTTTTTGCATTGAGTACAGTATGGGCAATCTTTTGTTTTTTAAGCACTTCATGTAAAAGTTCAGATTTTTCAATTGACGCTGTACCGATGAGAACAGGCTGACCAGTTTTTGAAAGTTTTTTAATTGTATCAATTACTGCAGCAAATTTTTCCTCTTCTGTTTTATATATGAGGTCATTTAAATCTACTCTTGTGATAGGTATATTTGTTGGAATAGAGACAACATCTAGAGAGTAAATCTGAGCAAATTCTGTAGCTTCAGTCTCAGCAGTACCCGTCATTCCCGCCAGTTTATCGTACATTCTAAAGTAATTTTGGAATGTAATGTCTGCAAGAGTCTGTGTCTCTTCTTTAACTTCAACACCCTCTTTAGCCTCTAGTGCCTGGTGCAATCCTTCAGAGTAACGACGACCTTCGCTCAAGCGACCTGTAAACTCATCGACAATTACAACTTCGCCGCTATTTACAACATAATCAACATCTTTTTCAAAAAGATAGTTGGCTTTTAGAGCTTGATCTAAAGCGTGAGGAAGAGAAGCATTTTCAGCACTATAAAGATTTTCAACTTTAAATAGCTCTTCTGCTTTTGTAATACCCTCTTCTGTGATTAATACAACTTTATCTTTCTCATCAACCGTAAAGTGCTCATCTTTTGTAAGTTTTAAGGCGATTACATTAGCATCCGAATAATCTTCCATGCTTCTATTTGTTGGACCAGAGATAATAAGAGGTGTTCTTGCTTCATCAATTAAAATAGAGTCAACTTCATCAACAATAACAAAGTTGTGTCCACGCTGAGCCATCTGCTCTGCTGAATAACTCATATTGTCTCTTAGGTAATCAAACCCAAATTCATTGTTTGTACCATAAGTAATGTCACACTCATAAGCAGCTTTTTTAGCTTCTTGGTCATTAGAGTCTTCTAGTATTGTACCAACACTAAAACCTAAAAAGTTATACAGTGCGCCCATTTCAGTAGCATCACGTGAGGCTAGATAATCATTTACTGTAACTAAATGAACACCTTTGCCTGTCATTGCGTTTAGGACAATTGCAAGAGTTGCAACAAGTGTTTTACCCTCACCTGTTTTCATCTCTGCAATTCTGCCTTCATGAAGCGCCATACCACCAATAAGCTGAACATCAAAGTGTCTCATGTTTAAAACTCTTTTACCAGCTTCTCTTGTGATTGCAAAAGAATCTTCTAAAACATCAGTTAAAGTTTGATCTTCATTTAGAACGCTCTTTTTGAGCTCTAAAAATGCAGCCTTAAGTTCATCATCACTTAAAGTCTCATATTTACTTTCTAGAGCATTTATATTTTTTACTCTTTTAGAATATCTTTTTAATTCGCGATCATTTGATGTACCAAAAATCTTACCCATTAGTGCTTGTAGCAATTCAAAACCTTATTTGTACTACTATATAATATACTATATAGTAGCCATTGAAATTGAAGTCATTCTACCATATAAACTATAATAATCAGTATAAACAGTAGAAAGGATTTTTTCAACTTCTGATATTAAATAATATGTAAACAGCTGCTTTGCTATAATTTCCCATAACAAGGATGAAAATGAAATATATAATAATCTTACAAATGTTGTTTACAATGGCTCTATCTTCGATCTTGGATATTAACTCTTTCGAGGCTGATTTTAAACAGATCATAACTGATGATAAAGGTAAAGAGTTAAGCTATAGCGGCCATATAGTAGCATCAAAACCGCAATATGCTCTATGGAGCTATAAAGAGCCTGTAGAGAAAAATGTATACATAACTCCACGTTATGTTACTGTGGTTGAACCAGAAATAGAGCAAGCTATTGTAAGAAAAATAGCATCTGATTTTGATTTTTTCAATATGATTAAAAAAGCTAAAAAAAAGAGAGAAAATATCTATGTTGCTACTTTAAATGAATCAAAATATACAATAAAATTAGAAAAATCTATGATAAAATCAATCTCTTATCTCGATGAATTTGAGAATAATGTTAGTATAGTTTTTAATAACCAGAGTAACAATAAGATATTTTCAGAAGATACTTTTAGAGCTAAAATACCTGTAGAGTATGATATTATAAGAGACTAGCTACAGATTTAAAGAAGGCTTTTCTAGCTTTGCACGATAATCGAGTTTGCTCTAATGTCATCCACGACTTCTAGATGAACTTTATCTAGCTATACATTATACTTTTTATATTTGCAATTAATGAACAGTTTTAAAATAGTTTGAGATTATAGAGTAGTTGGGGCATATGCCAGGTTAAAAAACCTAGCTATATGTGAAGTGGAATTAAACTGGTTTAACAGTAATTCCGTATTTCTCTTCAGCAGTTGTACGTGCTTCTAAGTGATACCCTTCGATTTCATTAAAGTTAAGATATTTATAAACTTTATCTTCTTTACCAGCAAGTTTAGCAGGAACAACATCCATATACTCTTGAGCTGTTGGGATACGACCAAGTTTTGCACATAATGCAGCAAGCTCAGCAGAACCAAGATAAACTTGTGTACCTTTACCTAAACGGTTGTTAAAGTTACGAGTTGATGTTGAGAATACTGTAGAGTTTTCACGAGCTGATGCTTGATTACCCATACATAATGAACAACCAGGAATTTCAGTTTGTGCTGAAATTGCTTTATAAACTTCATAGTAACCTTCATTTATTAGTTGTTGCTCATCCATTCTAGTTGGCGGAACAATCCAGAATTTTTCAACATTGTGACCAGTCTCACCTCTCATAACTTCACCAGCTGCACGATAGTGACCAATATTAGTCATACAAGAACCCAAGAATACTTCATCAAGGTGTGTACCAGCAACTTCAGATAATAATTTAACATTATCTGGATCATTTGGACAAGCAAGGATTGGCTCAGTGATTGTATTTAAATCAATTTCGATTACCGCTGCATACTCTGCATCAGCATCTGGTTTCATAAGTGTAGGATTAGCTAACCAATCTTCCATCTTACCGATACGACGCTCAATAGTTGTAGCATCAGCATAACCATCTTTAACCATGGCTTTAAGTAAAGTTACGTTTGATTTAATATACTCTTCAACAGGAGCATTGTTTAAAAGAACTGTACATGCAGCAGCAGAACGCTCAGCAGATGCATCAGAAAGCTCAAATGCTTGCTCAGCTTTAAGATCAGGAAGACCTTCAATCTCTAGGATTCTACCAGCAAATACATTTATTTTACCCTCTTTAGGAACTGTTAAGTGTCCTTGCTGAATAGCAACGTAAGGGATAGCATTAACAAGGTCACGAAGAGTGATACCTGGTTGCATTTCACCTTTAAAACGTACAAGTACAGACTCAGGAACACTTAAAGGCATAGAACCAGTAACACCAGCAAATGCAACAGCACCACTTCCTGCAGGAAAAGAGATACCAATTGGGAAACGTGTATGAGAATCCGCACCAGTACCAACAGTATCTGGAAGAACCATTCTATTTAACCATGAGTGGATAACACCATCACCTGGGCGTAAAGCAATACCTGAACGGTTAGAGATAAATGCTGGTAAATTAGCGTGCATCTCTGCATCAGATGGTTTTGGATAAGCCGCTGTATGACAGAAAGTTTGAAGTACAAGGTCAGCATTGAAACCAAGTGCTGCAAGTTCTTTAATCTCATCTCTAGTCATTGGACCCGTAGTATCTTGAGAACCAACAGTATTCATTTCAGGCTCTACATACATACCTGGACGAACACCAGCAAGACCAGAAGCTTTACCAATCATTTTTTGCGCAAGAGTGTAACCCTTGCCAGTATCAGCAGGTTGTTCAGCAGTTAAGAATGCTTCAGAAGTACCCATACCTAATACTGCACGAGCTTTAGAAGTAAGACCACGACCAACAATTAATGGAACACGACCACCAGCCTGAACTTCATCAGTAATAGTGTTAGGGTTTAGTTTAAATGTAGCAACAGTTTTACCATTAATCTTCGCTTCACCTTTGTAAGGAAGAAGAGTTAAAACATCACCAGTTTCCATACCAGAAACATCCATCTCTAATGGAAGAGCACCTGAATCTTCACAAGTTGCAAAGAAAATTGGAGCGATAGTATTACCGATTACAACACCACCAGTACGCTTGTTTGGAACACCTGGAATATCTACACCCATGTGCCATTGAACAGAGTTAACACCTGATTTTCTTGAAGAACCAGTACCAACAACATCACCAACGTAAGCGATTGGGTTACCTTTTGCTTTAAGTTCTGCAAGCTTTTCTAATGGGTTATCCATTCTGTTAATTAGAAGTGAATTTGCATGTAAAGGAATATCTGAACGTGTAAATGCTTCAGATGCAGGAGATAAATCATCTGTATTTGTTTCACCTGGAACTTTATAAACAGTTACAGTAATCTCTTCAGCGATAGCTGGTTTTGATGTAAACCATTCAGCATTTGCCCATGAAGTCATTACTTTAGTAGCAGCAGTGTTTCCATCTTTGTGAAGTTTTTCAACATCATTAAATGCATCGTAAACTAAAAGAGTAGCGCTTAATGCTTCAACAGCAGCATCAACAACTTCACTATTTGATGAAGCTAAAGCGTGAACCATAGGAAGTACGTTAAATCCACCTAACATCATACCAAGCATCTCAACTGCTCTTTTTGGTGATATAGCATCAACAGTGATGTTTTCAGATGCTATTTCATTAAGAAATGCAGCTTTAACTTGTGCCGAGTCATCAACACCAGGTGCTACACGATTTGTAAGTAAGTCAAGTAACTCATCTGTACAGTTAGATTTAACTAACTCGATTAGGTCAGCTGTTTGTGTAGCTGATAGTGCTAGTGCTGGTACACCAAGTGCCTCACGTTCAGCAACGTGAGCTTTATAATCTTCTAAAAATGCCATATTTATTCCTGTATTTAAATTTCGTAGCATTATACCTAAAGATATATAAGCAATAGAGTAAGTGTTACAAAACTAAACGTAATAAAAGTACTTTATATCTGTATTGTTTAGTTAAGTAACATATATATTGTATAAAAGTCACATATAGTAAATTTGATGAGCTTGTTTTCATAAATTAATCCTTAATATATGTCGACAAAATAAAAACAGTGCCTGTTACTATATAAATATTACTTATACTTTAGGAAAAGGAGATGCTATGAATGAGTATAGAATAGAAAGTGATTCTTTTGGTGAATTAAAAGTACCGCAAAAGAAATACTACGGTGCACAGTCTGCCAGGTCATTAATAAACTTTTCTATTGGTGAGGAAACTATGCCAAAACCACTGATTGCTGCGCTAGGAGTAGTTAAACGGTCTGCAGCACAAGTGAATGTAGACCTTGGACTATTAGACCTGCCTGTAGGTAATGCAATTATAGAGGCTGCATGTGAAGTTGCAGAGGGTAAATTAGATGAGCATTTTCCCCTCTCTATATGGCAAACTGGCTCAGGAACTCAGACAAATATGAACTCTAATGAGGTGATTGCGAATCGTGCGATTGAAATATTAGGCGGTGTTATTGGCTCTAAAGAGCCTGTGCATCCAAATGATCATTGCAATATGGGGCAATCATCAAATGATACCTTTCCTACAGCTATGCATATTGCAGCGGTGGTTGAGATGACTAATAGCTTACTGCCTACTCTTAAACATATGAAAAATGAACTAGATAAAAAAGTAAATAAATTTACTAATATAGTTAAAATAGGTCGAACTCATACTCAAGACGCAACCCCGTTAACACTAGGACAAGAGTTTTCAGGTTATGCCACGCAGATGTTAAATGCTATACGCAGGGTTGAATCAGTTTTACCTCCTCTTTATCAACTAGCACAAGGCGGTACAGCTGTCGGTACAGGCTTAAATAGTGTTAAAGGCTTTGATGTTGCGTTTGCAAAAGAGGTTGCCAGAACAACAAAACTGCCTTTTATTTCAGCAGAGAATAAATTTGAAGCTCTTGCAGCGCATGATGCCATTGTTGAGGCTAGTGGAGCTTTAAACACAGTTGCCGTGAGTCTTATGAAAATTGCAAATGATATACGCTTTTTAGCTTCTGGACCTAGGTGTGGTATTGGAGAGATAAGCTTACCTGAGAATGAACCAGGCTCTTCTATCATGCCGGGAAAAGTAAACCCTACTCAGAACGAAGCTTTAACAATGGTTGCAGCTCAGGTTATGGGGAACAACACTACTATATCTATTGCCGGTTCCAACGGTCATTTTGAACTGAATGTATTTAAGCCTGTTATGATCTATAATCTTTTGCAGTCAATCCGCCTTTTAAGTGATGGATGCATGAGTTTTACCGATAAGTGCATAGTGGGGATTGAAGCAAATGAAGCACGTATAACTCAGCTACGTGATGAATCACTTATGCTTGTTACAGCACTCAATCCACATATAGGCTACGATAACGCAACAAAGATAGCTAAAAAGGCACATAAAGATGGCTCAACACTCCTAGAAGCTGCCTTAGAGTTAAAGCTAGTCACTAAAGATGAGTTTAAAAAATGGGTAGTGCCACAAAATATGATAGATCCAAAAGAGCTATAGTTTTCGTCTCTTAAGTTCTTTATCTATAGTTTCTCTCTCGTAACCTCTGTAGTTTGTTTTGAGCCAAAGCATATAGGAGTCAGGAAGCTCTCTGTATAGCATACCTTTGTACTGACCAAACCCTACTCTAGGCAGAGTCTCTTTTTGTATGATATTTTCTGAAAGTGTAGCTTGGATATCACTATGTTCTATTAATTCAGCAAACTCTTCAAACTCAATTTTTTTTTGAATACTAAAAGTATAGGTATTAAAATCAAAGATTCCTTTTCTATTTTCAACAAATCTTTGAATATCTTGTATCTGTTCAACAGAGAGCTTTTCAAGGTTTTTTACATGCACGCTAAAAGACTTAGGATGCTGTGTGAAAGTGAAGTCCGCTTTAATCATCAAAGAATTTCACGTATTCCTTTAGCGTTAGGAGCAGAGAGTACTCCTTCGTTCTCCAACTGTTCAATAACTCTAGCGGAGCGGTTATAACCGATTTGCAGTTTTCTCTGAAGATATGAAATAGATGTCTTTCTATCTGTAAGTACTACATTTTTAGCGTCGTTATATAGTGGATCTAACTCTTCATATGTCTCGCCTGAGCTAGAACCCATGGTTTCATTCTCTTCAACTAAAAAGCTTTTATCATAGTTTGGATCTCTCTGAGATTTGATAAAGTTAACTATTTTTTCTATCTCTTCTTCTGTGCTCCAAGGAGCGTGAAGTCTCACTAGTCCAGTAGCACCAGGAGGAGTAAATAACATGTCACCCTTTCCTAAAAGTGATTCAGCACCCATCTGATCTAAAATAATTTTACTATCAACCTTCTGCCCTACTCTATATGAGATACGAGATGGCAAGTTCGCTTTAATAAGCCCAGTCACAACATCAACTGAAGGTCTCTGTGTAGCCACAATCAAGTGAATACCTGATGCTCTTGCCATCTGAGCAAGTCTTGCAATAGAGTGCTCTACATCTTTTCCGCTTGTCATCATTAAGTCAGCCAGCTCATCAATGATTACAACTATATAAGGAAAGTGTTCACCACCCTCACGTTTAACTTTTTCATTATAGTTTTCAATATTTTTAGTTCTAGTCTCACTCATTAACTCATAACGGCGTTCCATCTCTGAAACCATGTTGTTAAGGGCCACAATCGCCTGCTTAGGTTTTGTAATTACAGGGGTAAGAAGATGAGGAATATCGTTATATATGGAAAACTCCAGCATCTTAGGGTCTATCATCA
>JBDLHW010000035.1:0-13666 GCA_039715155.1 Campylobacterota bacterium
CGTCACGAGCAAGCTTCAGTCCATGCTGCCGAGGGTTATGCGAAAGCAAGCGGTAAAGTTGGTGTTGCTATGATTACATCAGGCCCTGGTTTTACAAACGCTGTAACCGGTTTAGCTGATGCATATATGGATTCTATTCCTTTGGTTGTTATATCTGGTCAGGTACCTATGAGTCTTATAGGTACTGATGGTTTTCAAGAGATTGATGCTATTGGTATCTCTCGTCCTTGTACTAAGCATAACTATTTGGTAACTGATGCAAAAGATCTGCCTCGTGTACTTAAGGAAGCTTTTTATATTGCTCGTTCTGGTCGTCCAGGTCCTGTTCATGTTGATATTCCTAAAGATGTTACAGCTCAAATAGCTGAATTTGATTATGATGTTGAGATGAATCTGGAGACATATAAGCCTAACGTTAAGGGTAATCCGCGTCAGATTAAAAAAGCAATAGAAGCCATTTCAAAATCAAAACGTCCACTTTTTTACCTCGGTGGTGGTGTTATCAACTCAAATGCATCTGATGAAGTAAGAAAGTTTGTGCAGAAAACAGGTATTCCTGCGGTTGAGACATTTATGGCTCGTGGTGTACTCTCTCATGATGATAAACTTCTTGTTGGAATGCTAGGTATGCACGGTTCTTATGCTGCTAATATGGCTATGAGTGAGACTGATTTAGTTATTGGACTTGGTGCAAGATTCGATGACCGTGTTACCGGTAAGCTTTCAGAGTTTGCTAAAAATGCAGGCGTTATTCATGTTGATATTGACCCTGCATCTATCTCTAAGTTAGTAAATGCGGATTATCCTATTGTTGGTGACTTGAAAAATGTTGTAACAGAGATGTTAAATCAAGTTGAGAGAATTGACAGCGAAAGTTATGAGTCATGGAGAGAAACAATCTCTAACTTTTCAGAACTTCATCCTCTGACTTTTCATGAAGATACGGAGAGAATTAAACCTCAGTGGGTTGTAAAACGTGTTGGTGAGCTTCTCGGTGATGATGCTAATATCTCTACCGATGTTGGACAGCACCAGATGTGGACTGCACAGTTCTATCCATTCTCACGTCCTCGTCAATTCATAAGTTCTGGCGGACTTGGAACTATGGGCTTTGGTTTTCCAGCAGCACTTGGTGTTAAAGCAGCATCCCCTGAGAAGACTTCTATCAACTTTACAGGTGATGGCTCGATTCTCATGAATGTACAAGAGCTGATGACAGCAGTTGAAAAGAAGATCCCAGTTGTTAATATTATTTTAAATAACAACTTCTTAGGTATGGTTCGTCAGTGGCAGACACTATTTTATGATAAACGCCACTCTGAGACAGACCTCTCTGTTCAGCCAGACTTTGTTAAGCTTTCAGAGGCTTTTGGTGGGATTGGCTATAGAGTTAAGACCAAAGAGGAGTTTGATGCTGCTCTTAAAGATGCAGTTGAGAAGAATGTTGTTGCATTTATAGAAGTAATTGTAGAGAGATTTGAAAATGTTATGCCAATGGTACCAGCAGGTGGTAGTCTGTTTAACATGATGTTATTAGAGAAAAAGGAGACAAAATAATGACTGAGAATAGTGAAAGAAGAGTAGTTTCAGTTATCGTTATTAATGAAGCGAGTGTTTTGTCTCGTATCACAAACCTTTTCTCCGGGCGTGGTTATAACATCACCTCTTTAACGGTTGCACCTATACCTGATAGTAAATACTCTCGTTTGACAATTGTTACATCCGGTTCGGTTCGTGTGATTGAGCAGATTACTAAGCAGCTTCATAAACTTATTCCGGTTTTAAAAGTTTATGAGCACTGTGATATAGTTGAAAAAGAGATGGCTCTGATTAAATTTCCAATAACAGAGAGCATTACAGAGATTGATACTCTCTGTCAGGCATATAACGGAAAGATTGTAAATTCTGGTGAAAATGTAGTTATCGCAATGGTAGCTGATGAGCCTTATAGAGTTGAGAACTTCCTAAAGGCTATTAAGCGTTATAATCCCAAAGAGATAGTAAGAAGTGGTGCTGTAGCACTAGAGAGATAATTAATGAAACTCAGTAGCATTGCAACTTTAATTGGCGCAGAACTTAGTGGTAATGATTTTGAGATAGAGGGTATGAATACCCTTAAGGATGCTACGTCAAATGAGCTCTCTTTCGTTGCAAATGCCAAGTATGTAAAAGATATATCATCTTCAAGTGCGGGCGCAATCATCGTAGATGAAAAAACTAAAGAGTATGTGCCTGAAGGCTCTGTTGCTTTAATTGTTGATGCTCCATATTGGCAGATGGCTATAGTCTCAAAAGAGTTTGCTCCTGCATTAGAAGATATTGATTCTCCCAAAGCTATAATAGGTGAGGGGAGTGTCGTCTCTTCAAAAGCTGAGATAGCTAACGGTGCTATTATCGGTAAAAACTGTAATATTATGGCTCACGTCTATGTTGGTTCAAACGCAGTTATTGGCGATAATACTACTCTTTACCCGAGCGTAACTATTTACAGAGACTGCAGAGTTGGAAGTAACTGTATTATCCATGCAAATACAACTGTCGGTAGTGATGGTTTTGGTTTTGCTTCAAATAAGATGGGCGAGCATAAAAAAATCTACCAAAACGGTAATGTTGTTGTAGAAGATGATGTAGAGATTGGAAGTTCTGTTGCACTTGACAGAGCTGTCTTTGGCAGCACTTTAATAAAAAAGGGTGTTCGTATAGACAATCTTGTTCAGGTCGGGCATAACTGTGAGATTGGTGAATACTCAGTTCTTGTTGCACAAGCTGGATTTGCCGGCTCTTCAAAAATAGGCAGAAATAATGTATTTGGAGCACAATCCGGTGTTGCAGGACATCTGGAAGTCGCTCCATTTAATACTTTTGCTGCTAGAAGTGGTGTAACAAAGAGTATTAAAGAGAGTGGCTTAACTTTTGCCGGTTTTCCATTAATGGGTCATAAACAGTGGCTTAAACTTCAGGGTAAAATCGCTAGACTACTTAAGTAAACTTATGAAAGTTAAATTGCACTAGTGCAGTGGGCTTTCTGCCAAAGAAAATATAGTGTTAACGTAGGTAGCGGAATTATTTCCGATGCCGTACTAAATAGATGAAGGTTTTCTTCATTTTATGAAATAAAATTAAGGAATTTACAATGAGTAAAACAATCGCATTAAGTGGAACAAAAAATGGTGTTATTTCGGTAGCTAAGATAGATGAGCCTTATGGAGCAGGTAGCGGTACTGTCGCTAGTGTTGGGATATCTTTAGCCGGAAACGCTAATGAGCCAGAGTGGAAAGTTCATATTCCAATGGATAACTTGGATGAAGTTATTGCAGCTCTAACTGCTTTAAAGTAGGTTTTAAAACCTACTTTTTTAACTCTGAGACAAACTCTGCAATTCTAGAGACTCCATCACGAATAGTATCTATGTCTGTAGCAAAACTAAGTCTAAAGTATCCTTCACTTCCAAATGCAACACCTGGAACAACTGCAACGCCTTTGTTCGCCAGTAGATCTTTTGCAAACTCCATCGAATCAGAACTGACCTCTTTAATATTTACAAACAGGTAAAATGCACCATCTGGTTTGAGTACACTTAATCCATCTATATTATTAATAAGCTCTGCAGCTTCATCTCTGCGCTCAATGAATGCTTTTTTCATCATCTCTATATCAGCATCAGCGCTGCCGTCAAGACCAGCAATAGCTGCCATTTGAGTGATAGAGTTTATGTTTGAAGTACTTTGCGATTGAAGCTTTTTAGTAGCTTTGATTAGGTCTGTATCTGCTGCTGCCATATAACCAAATCTCCAGCCAGTCATAGCAACTGATTTTGAAAGACCATTAATAGTTACAGTACGTTTGTACATATCTTCGCTAACAGCTGCACATGAAGTAAATGTACCTTCATAAGTAAGTTTTTCATACATCTCATCAGATGCAACGATGATATCAGTACCTTCTAAAACTTTTCCAAGTGCAACTAACTCCTCTTTTGTATATATAGAACCAGTAGGGTTAGATGGAGTAGTAAGTACTAACATTCTTGTTTTAGCAGTAATCGCAGCTTTTAACTGCTCTGGAGTGATTTTAAAACCATCAGTATCATGTGTTTCAATCTCAACAACCTTACCGCCACAGTATTTTACTAGCTCAGGATAAGTAACCCAGTAAGGAGCAGGAATGATAACTTCAGCACCATCTTGGATAACAGCTGAGAAAAGGTTAAACAGAGAGTGCTTAGCACCATTGTTAGCGATAACCTGATTTGGAGCATATGTTAAGCCATTGTCACGCTTTAGCTTGTTTGCGATAGCTTCTCTAAGTTCCGGATAACCATCTACGGCAGTATATTTTGTGTAATCATTGTTAATAGCATCTATAGCAGCATCTTTGATAACTTGAGGAGTTCCAAAGTCAGGCTCACCTGCAGAAAAACTAAGGATATCTTTTCCCTCAGCTTTAAGTTCTTGTGCCAAAGTAGTAATAGCAATTGTAATTGATTCAGATAGTGTGTTAATGCGGTCTGTTAGCATAAATACCTCCAATAAAATATTGACGGTATTATACTAAAATAATAATATATATAACTTTAGATGAGTGAAATTCTGCCTCTTTTGAGGCTAGCTTTTACAAAAACCATTTAGTGGTTTCTCTGCATAAGGCTTTAGCCAAAAGTGCCGAAGCGGCTAGCGCTTATCAGATGGGCTTTGCTCATGTGATAAATTAAATAGTGGTGCTTTTAAGTTTTCATAGCCTTGATGAATGATTCGTAGATGTGTTCTAGCTCTAAATCCTCTTCAAGTACATTTTTATTGTCTTCAACAAGTACATGTTCTAAAATAGCAACACGTTTTAGCAGGTACTCAAACATCTCTTTATTGATATCTGGAAGCATATTGTGCATAAATGGATCAGTACATCTTCCTTTCTCGATCACGTGAGCAGGAATACCAATAGCAGTAGAGCAGTCAGGAACCTCTTTTACCACAACAGAGTTTGCACCAATCTTAGCACTCTCTCCAATTGTAATATTACCAAGTACCTTTGCACCGGCACCTATTACGGCACCTTTTTTAATTGTTGGGTGGCGTTTACCATGCGTTAAAGAGACACCACCAAGAGTAACACCCTGATAGATTGTTACATCATCTTCAATAATAGATGTCTCACCGATTACAACACCTATACCGTGGTCTATAAAGACTCTGTTGCCTATTACAGCAGCAGGGTGAATTTCTATATTTGTAAGCCATTGAGAGAAGCCTGACAATATACGGGCAAATCTTTTGAAGTTTGCCACGTAGAGTGCGTGAGAGAGTCTATACCAAACAATTGCCCAAACGCCACGATAGTTAAATAAAAAATCTACCCAAGAGTGTAGTGCCGGATCTTTTTGATAAGCATTTGAAAAATCTTCTTTTATATCGCTGTAAAGTCCCAAAATAATTCCTAGTTAGTAGTTCGCAGATAGCCGTTTTGTGTCACAAATAATTCTAATTTTGCAAGTGTATCACATTTTTCTTTCTCTGTGGTAAAGTCACTTTCGAGAAGGTCATCTTTAAGCTTATTTAAGATTTCCTCTCTCTCATAACCGATAGAGTCTAGAATATCTAAGATGTTTTTTGACTCTACACTATTGGTTATTGTATATCCATCCTCATCAATATTTATAGTGTATTCATTTGGATGAGTAAAGAGATTATGGTTCATGCCAAGTGTCTCTTGATAAGCACCGATATTAAAAAAACCTAAAAAATAATCCTCACTGTCCAAATCAACATCATGTAAAAAGAGAGGTTTCTCGCTATCAAAACCTATCTCTCCGTCACTATCGCATGTTATATCCCATATGGAAGCTGCACGGATTGGTTTTTTTTCTAAATTATGCAGAGGCATAACAGGAAAGTGCTGTTTTAAACCCCAGTAGTCTGGCAGACTTTGAAAGATTGATGCATTTATCAGGTAGCGCTCTTGCAGACTTGCTTGGAGTTCCTGGAGTTCTTCTGTTGTATATGAAGATGTCAAGTAGAGAGATTTTTTTATAATATTATGGACTAAAATCTCTGCGTTTGAACGATCTTGCAGGTCAATATAGCCTAAATCAAAGAGAGTTAAAAGGGACTCCATATGGTCAAGTGCATCATGAAGATACTCAATACAGTTTTTCTCATTTAGTTTTTTATAAAGATACCTTAACTCTTCAAGGAGTGGAGGGTTATTCTCTTTAAATTTCAGAAGTCTATCTTGATAGTCTTGTGTAAACAGCTCTAAGACAGGAGTGATTAAAACACCATGAGATGCAACTATGTACCTTCCTGATTCTGTAAATATATCTGGATGAGATACATTTTTAGCATCCATAATCTCACCAAGCAAGAAGACCACTGAACTTGAAAACTCATCGATAGAGTAGTTTCTGGACTTAGCGCGGGTGTGTTGGTCATACTCAACTGCTAACCCACCACCGATATTAATACCTGTAAGTGATGAAGCACCCATGTTTTTGAGCTCCGCATAGATATTTCCAGCCTCGCGTAGTGCACGCTTTAGAGGTGCGATATCGGACATTTGAGAACCTATATGAAAATGAATCATAGTGAGATTTTCAGTCATATCTGCTTCTCTCATCAGAGTAATGGCTTCTATAATTTCAGTAGAAGTTAGACCAAACTTTGCATCCATTCCTCCACTCTTTGCCCAGGTACCGCTTCCGGTGCTGTGTAGTCTAACTCTAATGCCAATATCTGGAATTTTTAACTTACACTCATTTGCAACCTCTATGATAGTCTCTAGTTCACCTAAGCCCTCTATGGTTATCGTAATTTTATGTCCGCTCTGAGCTGCAATAAAGCCAAGAGTGATCATCTCTTTGTCTTTAAAGCCGTTAACTGTTATATGTGCACCGCTTGGTGTTTTACTCATGGCCAATATAAGTTCAGCTTTAGAACCAGCTTCCAGGCCATAGTTATGTTTTGCACCTTGGGTAGTTACAGCTTCAACTACATGAGGAAACTGATTTACTTTGAGTGGAAAAACAGCGTTAAAACTGCCCTGGTAGTTGTTGATTTTTATAGCTTTATCAAAGTATGAATAAAGTGTTTCTATCTGCTTTTTTATTAGATGGGGAAACCTGAAAAGCATAGGCCCTTTAGTGTTTTTAGAGCGGATGTCCTGTGCTATTTTCAAGATAGACGGTTTAGATTTATAGTTTAATTTAACCTCTCCCTCTTCAATAATAAAGTTATCATTTGACCATATATCAAGACCGTAGTTCTTCAAATCAATAGTCCTTAAACATGAAGTTTATGGTGGAAATACTTATCTATATCAAAATATATTTCACCATTGTGGTTTTTAAATGTAAGAAGGTTCTTATTTAGCTCACTCATCTTTTTTACACCCATCACTGCAAGAACGACCTTCATACTTTTAATTAAGTTTCTATGATAGTTACCAATCTCTAGACCCTGTTTTACAACTAGAAATGAAGCGCGCTTTTTCTTATCTTGTGTTGCCATTCCAACAGGACATACGTGAGAACCAAAGCCTGAGCACATACGAGCACGGATGCATCCACCGCTCATCATAAATCCACGAGCAATACCGACAGAATCAGCACCCATAGCAAGAGTAATAACGGCATCATCAGGAGTGAGTATTTTTCCGCTGGCGATGATTTTAACACTATCACGTATTTCATATTTTTTCAGCAGAGTGTCAAGCACATAGAGAGCATTATTTGTTGTAAGTCCAACTGACTCCATAAGTTCCAGTGGAGCTGTAGCACTTCCTCCCTCACCGCTGTCTAGTGAAATAAAATCAGGTATAGGTTATCCAACTGATTTTCTGGCAGCCATCTCCCTAACCATCTCTTCAACGGCACCGGCATCAGAAATAACTATCTTAAACCCAACAGGCTTATTAGATAGTTTTTGTAGTCTCTCAACAAAGTCCAGCAGATGTACCGTACTATCAGCAAAAGGAAATCTGTTTGGTGAAAATACATTTTCTCCCTCTTTTACACCTCTATAGTAAGCGATATCCGCTGTCACTTTAGCACCTGCAAGTTTTCCCCCCGTCTGTTTGGCACCTTGAGCTATTTTTATCTCTGTCATACGACAGAACTTCATCACTTTTTGATATCTTAGTTCATCAAACTCTCCATTTTCATCACGAACACCGTAGAGTCCGGAACTCATCTGAAAAATCATATTTGGAATATCGTTTGGAACCTCTTTTGGAAAGCTGTCTAAATCAGCAGACCACTTTACCCGAAACAGTACGTGAGACTTAGTATCGTAGATATACGTATTTTGCGTTTTTTTATGAAGCAAGATAGTTCTGTACCATTTGAGTGCAACAGCACGATTAAATACTTTGTCTCCAATTTTAAATATAAACTCTGCCCATGGAGTGCTTTTTACTATCTCTAAATAATCAGCATTTTTTAGGTCTGGTTTATGAGTGAAAAGATGGTTTGAAGTAAGTGAACCTTCTCCTGTGTTTACAGTAAGACCAGAACTTGCTCCTGCAATACTAAAGGCGCGTACAGCTTCAGGGGAGAGGGCGCCATCACTCATAGCTGAACGTACTATAGGAGTCTGTGAGACAAAAGGAATCTCTCTGTCTTCTCCAAATGTTACAGAAGTATCATCACTGACTTCATCCTCATTAAGTACATTAGTAGCGTGTTTTATGATAAACCTAGAGCCTGAAAATGGCTGAGAGACTGAAAAAGATTGATAGTTCTGTATATTCTTAGCCGCTTTGTAAACCCAATCAACCTTGTCTTTTGACTCATAAAAGGTCTCTTCTGCAAAGTACTGGCGCATGGGCTCCCTGAGCATCTCAAGAAGATACCTTCCACGACCAATAACAGGATAGTTAATTAATAAAGAGTGTTTACGCTGTATAAATCTATCATATATGAAAAGGAATAGAAGCCCGATGAGGCCAGCGATAATGAAAAATTCAAAAAAGTCTAAAAACAGGCCCCATAAAAGGTGAATTGTTTCCATATTAAAACTCCGTTAGTTTAACTGTCTCTTCTGTCTTGTTTTGTAAATCTTTAATCCAGATAGTGCCATTTTCCAGTTCATCAGAGCCGATAACACAACAAAACCTGGCGTTAACCTTATCTGCACCTTTTAGGTGATTTTTTAGGTTTTTAGCTTTGAAGTCACAAGTTACTTTTTTGCTTTGACGTTTTTTATGAGTTAATCCAACTACTAAATCAACAGCCTCTTCATCCATTGCACCAATGTAATAACCCTCACGTTTGTTCTCAGGCATAACGATAAGCTCCATGAGTCTCTCTATTCCCATAGCAAAACCAACAGCAGGAGTAGGCCGACCATCTAAAAATTCAACAAGTCTGTCATAACGACCACCACCGGCAATTGCACTCTGGCTTCCGATATTGTCACTCACGAACTCAAATGCAGTCTTGGAGTAGTAGTCAAGTCCACGAACGAGGTTTGTGTCTACCTCATAAGCTATGTCGTTCTCATCAAGAATCTTTTTTAATTTAAAAAAATCATCTTCACATCCAGAACAGAGGTTGTTTATGAGTTTTGGAGCACCCTCGTAAAGTGTTTGACATTTACCATTTTTACAATCAAGAACACGAATAGGATTGGTGTCTAATCTTCTAATACAATCCTCACAGATTCCATCTTCACACTCCTTTACAAACTTCACTAAGTTGTTACGATAGTCTGGCATACAGTTATTGTCACCAAGAGAGTTCAGCTGAAGTCTGTATCCAATTCCACAACGTTTTAAGATGTCACTAACCATCATAATCATAGTTGCATCTTCATAAACGCTATCTACGCCAAAGCTCTCAACACCAAACTGGTGAAACTGTCTTAGGCGACCTTTTTGAGGCCTCTCATAACGAAACATAGAACCGTGGTAGAAGAAACGGTGAGTTCCACCAGCCTTATCAAGTTTTTTTTGAACAAAGGCACGAACAACACCGGCAGTTCCTTCAGGACGAAGACAGACATCATTTTCACCCTTGTCAGTGAACTGATACATCTCTTTACCAACAATATCACTAGACTCGCCAACACTACGTTTAAAGAGTGCTGTCTCTTCTAAAAGGGGAGTCTCAATAAAGTGAAAACCATACTTCTGTGCTACATCAGTAGCTGTCTCTATAAAGTATGTGAATCTCTCATAATCCTCACTTAAAATATCGTTCATTCCTCTTAGCGATTTAATCATCTGTGTCCTTTGTTTATAGTATTGCAAGGATACCATTTTTTATATGATGAACCTCTTATGAAGCCAAAAAACGGTAAAATTTCTACAAATAAATTTAGGAACTATAAATGCCATTTTCCAGACTTGGACTCTCGCGTGAGATTAATCTAGCACTAAACGAGAAAGCCTACAGAGAACCAACAGCAGTTCAAGAAAAAGTTATTCCATTAGTATTGGATAAAAAAGATGTGATGGCTATGGCGCAGACGGGTAGCGGGAAGAGTGCCAGTTTTATTCTACCTGTTTTACAACTTTGGAGCGAGAGAAAAGGTGAGGGCAAGGCTAAAATAAAAGTTCTTGTTTTAACCCCGACAAGAGAGCTGACGCTCCAAGTCGCATCAATGTTTAGTGAACTTGGAAAATATCTGCCTAAAAAGCCAAAAGTAGTCAGTGTGATTGGTGGAGAGAGTATTGGGGATCAGCTTTATAATATTCAGCAGGGGTGTGATGTTTTAGTGGCTACATCAGGTCGCTTTTTGGATGTGCTGAAGAAAAAGCAGATGAATCTTTCACATTTAGATTATTTAGTGCTGGATGAAGCAGACAAAATGCTCAACCTTGATTTTGCAGAGGAGCTTGACCTGGTTTTAGAGGCACTACCAACAGAGCGTCAAAACCTTCTCTTCTCAGCTACATATCCACCAAAGATGCTCAACATCGCTTCAAAGATTATGAGTAACCCCGTAGAAGTGACTATTGAAGAGTCACAGACTGTTGAGAGTATAAATCAAAGAGTCATAGAAGTAAATCGTGAAAATCGTGGCCCACTGCTTAGGCATCTGCTTAAAGAGAACAGCTGGAGCTCAGTCTTGGTTTTCATGGCAAATAAACGTGCAACTGATAATATTGCAGCTAAATTTAGAAAGTATGGATTTGAAGCCGCTTCTTTCAATGGTGATTTAGAACAGGGGTTGCGCAATGAAACTCTTAGAGCGTTTAAAGAGAGAAAGGTTAACATCCTATTTGCTACAGATATAGCTGCTCGTGGTTTAGATATTGATGATATAGATTGTGTCATAAACTATGACCTGCCGCGTTCTCCTGCTGACTATATACATAGAATAGGGCGTACAGCTAGGGCAGGGAAATCAGGAGCTGCTATCTCTTTTATATCTCATGATGAACAGGCGCACTTCAAACTCATAGAAAAACGCAGTGATATAAATCTTCAAAGAGAGAGTATCAAAGGCTTTGAGCTTACAGGTGAAGCTCCTAAGAAAGTAAAGAGTCCTGCTCCAGTAAAAGGTAAGAAGAAGAGCAAGAAAGATAAGCTTAGAGAGAGGCAGGCTCAAGAAGCTGCGCAGCAGTAAAATAATCTTTTTACAAGATAAACGGTTTAGATTGTTTTTTTAACTTTTTTATGAAACAACAGGTGTTAGAATATAAGTAAACTTTATCTTAAAGGTGTTTGAGATGAAAATTTTATTTTTAATAATAGCTCTAAGCATAACTCTTCTTGGTATGGAAAAACCACAACCTTTATTGGACTCTATCTCTCAACATGCTATTCGTATAGGTGATGGAAAAGTTAACAATGTCTATGTATTTATTGATCCCCTATGTAGGTACTCTAAAAAATATATCAAAGAGCTTATCCTTGACGATGAACTGCTAAAAGAGAATAGCTACTATATATTTTTATATAGACTTCCTAAATTTGCGTCAGATCGAATAATTCAGTATATTTATCAGTCAGAAGATCCATTAACTTTACTTGAGGATATGATGATATATGAAGAGGAGATAGACTTTGATGGGTTTAGTGTAAGTAAAAAAACTATGAAAATCATAGATGATGTTGCCGTTGTTGGTAAAAAAATTGAGGCAAATATAAGACCATATATAATTACTCTTCCTGCTTCTGCAGTTCCTTCGGAATAAAGTACATTACAGTCTCAAAAATACCTTCCATATAGTGTCTTAGATAGACATCATAGTCACTCTCTATCTCTAAAACCTTCTGGGGTACTTTATACCAATCTTCAGCCTTGTGATAAACACAGATGGCAAGAATTGGCCTATATCTCTTGATAGTCCCTTTTACACCATCTATAGCATCTTGTTCAGCACCTTCTATATCAAGTTTTATAAAGTCTACTTTTTCTTTTACAATATTGTCTATTGTATCTACCTCTACGCTTTGGGTGCCTTTGCCATAGATAGTTGAAAATGACTTCTCTTCATTAAAGTAGAGTGTCTCTTTTGCGTTTGATACTCCACATGTTAAAAATTCTATACGATCTAAATGACCAAGCTCACGTTTAGCTATTCGTATATTTTCAGGTATTGGCTCTATGAGGTATATTTTTCTAAAGTCAGGATAGTTTTTTATAACTTCAGTTGCGGTATCACCAACATAACCGCCACCATCCAAAAAGCTAATCTCTTTTATATCAGGTATTAGTTCTTTGTCGAAATATTGTCCTTCGTGATTATTTGTAAAGCCTTCCATAAACTTATAGTCGAAACTTATTTTAAAGTTTATAATTTTTTCAAATACCTCTTTTGACTTCTCATCCGCTAGTGAACTATATAGTGAGTTATATAGTTTAAAACTTTTTTTGTAGTCACTTTCGAAGTCTGTGATAAAAGGAGGGTCAACTAAATCAAATGCCGAGTATTTATAAAATGCAAGATAGCTAAAATTTTTAAAATCCATCTTATCAAGCCTCTCTTTTACTTGTAGCGGGCTACCTGTTGAAGTCCAGAGTATTATTGCATCTTTAGGGACATCTTCAATTTGCAAAATCTCTTTTTTACGTGAGCGTTGAACACGCGTAAAATCGTCAATAATTCCATCGACTTCTACATGCTTTAAAACAGATTTTGTAAGTTTATTAATACCTAGAATATATTTTTTGGTAGTTTTAGAGGAGATAAAAAGCTCTACTAGTTTTTTCTCTTTTTCGTTAACATAGTCTAAATTTATAAGATTCATTTAGTTAATATTGTTTAATATCTCTTGTGTTATTTCATCTCTTGTTTTTGTAGCATCTACTTCCACAAGCTCTATTTTTAGGAGTTTTGAAGCCTCTGTGAGAGCATCTTGAATCTTAAGAAGGTATTCACTTCCACGAAGTTCAATTCCATCTAGCTCTTTTTGTGAAAGTCTAAACTCTAACTCCTCTTTCGTAAGTTTGAGAAGAAAAACCTTCTGGGGATAGATACCGTTTGTAGCAAATCTATTTAGATGGAGTATAGCTGTTTCACTTATCTCGCCCTGGACTAAAGCATAGGCAACACCACTTACAACACTCCTGTCTGAGATTATCATTTTCTCAAGGTTTGGCTCTATAACTTCATGTATATGTTCAGCACGATCTGCTAAAAACAAATTTTTGGTGGCTTGAGTTGGGTGGTGAGAGGGATTCCATCCACGATACCGAGTCCATTCGTGATGAGTTGCTGAAAG
>JBDLHW010000036.1:0-12453 GCA_039715155.1 Campylobacterota bacterium
CGGTATTAAATTTTCTACAAGATAAAAAGATAGAAGTAATCTTTGTATTTCACTCTCAATCAGATTATGACCTTTTTATATCATCTATAAAATATTAGGACTAGTTTAAACCTTTACTTTTTAGGGGCTTAAAAACCTACAATACCTTATGTTCACTACAATAAGATATTCATAATTCTCCACAGCTTCAACATAATAAGATTTATAACATACATATTTATAGGTATTGAAAAGAAATGATTAAATAATGAAATTACCAAAATCAGTAAGTAGGTATCCCCTAAAGTATCCCCTGATAATTTTAAAAGTTTGATTAATGCCTAGTCAAAGGGCTTTGTAGATGGTGCGGACGAAAGGACTTGAACCTTCACACCTTGCGGCACCAGATCCTAAGTCTGGCGTGTCTACCAATTTCACCACGTCCGCGTGGAATAAGTATTTATTGTCACTTCTGACATCATAACATAATATCTGTATTAGTGGTACCCCCTACACGATTCGAACGTGTGGCCTACGCCTTAGAAGGGCGTTGCTCTATCCAGCTGAGCTAAGGAGGCATATGTCTCTAAAGGTGGTACGCCCGATAGGATTCGAACCTATAACCCTCGGAGCCGAAATCCGAAACTCTATCCAGTTGAGCCACGAACGCTACTACATATTAGTTATTATTGTTATTAAGTTTATATTTTAAATTATGGGGTGGGATACGGGATTCGAACCCGCGACCCCCGGCACCACAAACCAGTGCTCTAACCAGCTGAGCTAATCCCACCATGTTAAGTCTAAATATAAATCTTGTAATTTAAAAGTGGTCGGGGTGAAAGGACTCGAACCTTCGGCCCCTTGGTCCCAAACCAAGTACTCTAACCATACTGAGCTACACCCCGACCTACGCAAAAATCAAACACTACTGCTGATTAATGAGCCGGAATTATAGTCAATAACTTCTAAAATGTCAATAGTTTTTCCCTAATTCTTTTATATATTTTTGTTTTTAAGTATAATTGCTTCACAACAAATAGGAATTTATTATATGAAGATAGCTAGGTTTAGTAGGATAGGATTTATTTTAGCCGCAGCAGGTAGTGCTGTTGGACTTGGAAATATATGGAAATTTCCATATATAGCAGGTGAGTATGGTGGTGGTGCCTTTGTTCTGATTTATCTTGCAACTGTTTTACTAATAGGGTTCTCAATTATGATTGCAGAGATGCTTATCGGATACATGGGAAGAAAAGATACAGTAACCTCTTTTGAAGATTTAGCACCAAAAAATAAAAATGTATGGAAGCTCGGTGGTTTTCAAGGACTTGCAGGTCTTTTTATTATGATTTTTTACTCAGTTGTAATTGGATGGATTTTTAACTACATAATTACCTCACTTACATCTCTTCCTGCAACAGTAGAAGAAGCAGAAGCTGTCTTCAATACAATGCTTCATACAGATATATTTACACAACTTTTTTATCATACACTTGCGTTTATCTGGATAACTTATGTTCTTACTAGAGGTATCAAGGGTGGTATTGAAAAGATGAATCTGATTCTTATGCCTGCGCTTATTATTATCCTTAGCAGTATGTTTATCTATGCAACAACTTTAGGTGCATTTAGCCAGGCAGTGAGCTTCATGTTCTCTCCCGATTGGTCTAAAATAGATGCTGATGCTTTTGTGATGGCTGTTGGTCATGCATTTTTTACACTTAGTCTTGGTATGGGTGCGATTATGACCTACTCTGCTTCACTCGAGAAAAACTCTAACGTTGTTAAAAATGCTTTCTGGGTTGTATTTTTGGATACCTCTATCGCTATTGTTGCCGGACTAATGCTCTTTACTTTCCTTTATCAGTATGGTTCAGGTCCTGCAAAAGGTCCAGGTCTTGTCTTTATCTCCCTTCCTGCTGCATTTTATGAGATGGGTATTATCGGTAATATTTTTGCCATTCTATTTTTCTTAGCACTTGCCTTTGCTGGACTCACATCTTCTGTATCTTTAGTTGAGCCAATGGTACAGTACTTTATAGATAGGTTTTCATGGAGCAGACTTAAAGCATCTGTAGCAATGGGCCTTTTCTTTTACCTCATAGGTATCATTGCCCTGCTCTCAAATATTGACGGATATAAAGAGGCTCTCACGTGGGGAGGTAAAAACTTCTTTGATTGGGTAGACTATTTCACGGCAGCTATTATGCTCCCACTTGGTGGACTTATTATGGCTGTTTTTGTTGGTTTTGTGATTGAGAAGCAGAGAGTTGAGTCTCTTATGAGACCTCAGCTTGGTTTTGCCTTTGATGCTTGGTACTTCTCACTTCGCTATATTACACCAGTAGCTATGTTTATAGTTATGCTCTCTCTTATGGGTATTTTATAAAAATGAATGAAATAGCAAAAAAATGTGAAGAGCTTTTAATTGCTGAAGGGATAGATATAAACTCTGAGATAGATTTTGATGTAAATGACAAAGTACATACTCTTAGTTTTAAATACATAATAGAAACTTTTATGCAAGCTTCAAATGAGTCACAATTAGTTTTTCTTACAGCCTTAAAAAAATCAATAGATGCAAAAGAGATGGGAATCGATAAATTTTTTGAAGGGATGGGTCAACTTCTACTCATGACCCATTTATCAAAAAAGATTGATATTTAAGTAATAATTATAACTCCCTAAGGTAAAATGAAGTCAATGAGCACAACATATAAATACTTATTACTCTATGGTGGGGTATTAATACTTTTTATTGCTATTATCTATGGAACTTCTCTTTTGAGAGATAAGAATGTGGAATTTCAAAAAGATATTCTAGTCAAACAAGCACAAACTCATTTTCAGGATCAGATTAATAACAGGGCTTGGAATTCACAATACGGTGGTGTATTTGTAAGACCGGCAAATGATCTAAAACCGAATCCACACCTTAATAACAATACAATAAAAACTGAAAGTGGTGAGACTCTAGTTAAGATTAATCCAGCCTGGATGACAAGACAGCTATCAGAGATCTCCTCTTTAAAAGATTTTAAATTTCGTATCACAAGTTTACTTCCTATTAATCCTAATAACAGAGCTGATGAATTTGAGACAAGAGCTTTAGAATATATAGAGTCTACAAATGATCAAGAGTATCATGAGCTCAATGAAAATGGTGATTTTAGATATATGGGTGGACTTGTAACAGCAAAGTCTTGTCTGCCGTGTCATGAACATCAAGGCTATAAATTAGGTGATATAAGAGGTGGGGTCAGTATAAGCCTTGACACTGCAAACTATAGAGAAGTCGTAAAATACATCGAAGATAAGGTCTTTCAATTAAGAGTCCTGCTGATATTTTTACTCTTAAGTCTGCTATGGCTCATCCATAAACAATTCCGAAGTAACGAACATCTTCAAAATATTGTTACAAAAAGAACAAAAGAGATTCTTTCTACAAAAATACTGCTGCAGGAAGTTTTAGATACTGATCTCAGTTTCTTAATGGTTTCAGATGAGACAGATATTATTTTGGCAAATAAGACAATGCTTGACTTCTTTAATGTTCGCTCATTAGATGAATTTAAAAAGAACCATAAACATATCTCGGATGCCTTTGTAGAAGTACAAGATGAAGACTTTTTATCTACATATATGGGTGAAGAACATTGGATTAACTATCTTCAAAAAGAGCAGCATAACAGACAGTTAAAAGTGCTTATGAGATTTGATGGACAAAATAGATATTTTAAGCCTCATATAAAAGAGATAACTATTGAGGATAAAAAACTCCATATTATTATATTTGATGAGATAACAAAAGAGTTGAAGAATATAGAAGTATTAGAAGAAAAAGCTTCAAAAGATTCATTAACACAACTATTTAACCGAAGTAAATTTGATGATGTTTTGTCTCAAGAGATATCTTTAACCAATACAACACAAACTCCTCTATCGATTATATTTTTAGATATTGATCACTTTAAAGCTGTCAACGACAATTATGGACATGATGCAGGGGACAGTGTTTTAGTCGAACTAGCAAATATCCTGACTAACACCACAAGGAATGGAGACTTTATTGCCAGATGGGGTGGAGAAGAGTTCGTCATTACACTGCAATCCACAACTGTTTTACGAGCATCAGTTATTGCGGAAAAGATTCGTGAAAGTGTTGAAGAGTATAACTTTAAAAGTGGTGGCAGCCAGACAGTATCATTGGGAGTAAGCGAGTATATTTACGGTGAGTCCAAAGAGAGTCTGATAAAAAGAGTTGATGAAGCACTCTATAATGCTAAAAATAGTGGTAGAAACAGAGTTGTCATTAGATAAGACTCTTAAAAGAAGAGCCTTAAAAAAATACTATTAAAACTGAATCAGTCCATCTATTGGGCTTGACGCAGTTGCATAAGGCTTCTTAGGAATTCTTCCTGCTAAGTAAGACATACGACCAGCTTTTACAGCGTGTTTCATAGCCTCTGCCATTATCATTGGATTTTGAGCCTGAGCGATTGCAGTATTTGTTAAAACACCCTCAGCTCCCAACTCCATTGCATACGCTGCATCACTTGCACAGCCGATTCCGGCATCAACAATAACCGGAACATTTACAGCATCTTTAATGAACGCAACGTTGTATGGGTTTTGAATCCCCAGACCACTTCCAATAGGAGCAGCTAAAGGCATGATAGCGTGAGCACCAGCATCTTCTAAACGCTTAGCCATAATCGGATCATCAGAAGTGTAAGCCATGATTGTAAAGCCCTCTTTAGAGAGAATCTCACAAGCTTTTATAGTCTCTAAAACATCAGGATAAAGAGTCTTGGCAGTATCACCGATAACCTCTAACTTGATTAAATCAATCCCTGTAGCCTCACGTGTAAGTCTAAAAGTTGTAATCGCCTCTTCAGCAGTTATACAACCGGCAGAGTTTGGAAGGAACTTTACATTTGTTCCGGCAAAAGTATCACGGAGATTCTCTTTATCGGGGTCTGTAATGTTCAGACGACGAACAGCAACTGTAATAAGCTCGCTTCCAGACGCAAGTGTTGCCTCTTTTGTTGTCTCAAAAGAGTCATACTTACCACTTCCAACGATTAAGCGTGAGCCTAGTTCATATTTTCCAATTTTTAAAATGTTATCCATTAGCAACTTTCCTATTTAAATATTAATCTGGTTCCTAAGAACCAAACTTTTACAAAAATCATTTAGTGATTTTTTGCATTGTGCTTTAGCACTTAAGTGCCTAAGCGGCTAGCGTAGCTCAATGAGCTTTGCTTATTGGGCGTATTATAATGAAATTATCTTATAAATTACCAATTCCTTCAATCAAATCATCTGGAGTAAGAGAAAAATCAGCACCTTTGTAGTTTTGTACCAGTTTTGTGTGTGCCAAAGATCCATTTATAGCTGCGTTTAATGGTGTATACCCTTGCGCTAGAAGTGCCCCAATCAAACCACTAAGGACATCACCGCTTCCACCTTTTGCTAAGGCTGAAGTTCCGTGAGAGTTTATATAAAACTCATCATCTTTGCCTATAATAACATTTGCACCTTTTAAAAGCAGTGTTACATTAGGGTATTTTTTACAAAACTCTTCACTATATTTAAAGCGATTGCTTTGTAGCTCCTCAATAGTTACATCAGCTATACCTGTTATATGCAAAAGAGATACAAACTCTTTAGGGTGGGGAGTAATCACAAGGTTTTTTCTTTGTAAAATCTCTAAAAGAATTTCCATATTAAATATATCTGCATCGATAATCATAGGGAGTGAGTTATCTAAAAACTCTCGAAGCTCCTCTTTACAAAAATCAACACCTAAGCCCATTCCACAAGCTAGGGCAGTTGTGTTTGCCGGTCTTGTTTGTGAGTGCATCAGAGCACAAGGCATATTATATGGCTCCTCAAAACTGACAAGTGAGACTAAACCGCTTCCAAATTTTAAAGCCGAGAGTCCACTCATCATACTGGCTCCATGTTTATTCCCACACGGTATTGCTAGATGACCATAACTCCCTTTATGACTGTTTTTCTGCTCTCTATATGGCAGCTGCAGATCTTCTAGATCAAGACTCTTCCATTTTGAGTCCCTTTCATAAATAGCTCTTGTAACTCCTAAATCTAAAACTTTTATCTCACCAACAAACTCTTTTGCAGTGTCACTAAACATAGACTTCTTCAGAGCACCCATAGTTAAAGATATATCTGCTACAAAAGTATTCTCATCACACTGCCCATCAGCTTTTAAACCTGATGGAATATCACAGGCAATTTTATATGCATCGAGTTTATTTATAGTCTGCATCACTGCATTTGCCTCATAGTTAAAGGCACCTTGAAATCCGGTTCCAACAATTGCATCGACTAAAACATCACACTCGTTAAGCTCAATACTGACTTTAATACCTATAGCGTGAGCTCTTGAGTTTTGTAAAATTGCCATTGGAGACTTAGGCTCTTTAACAAAAAACATATGAACATCATAGTCACCATGTAACAGACGTGCTAAAGTCATTCCATCCGCACCGTTATTTCCACTTCCACAGACAATTATAATCTTAGAATTTTTTGCAAATTTTTGACGAATAAAATCAGCCATGCCATTAGCAGCATGTTCCATTAAAATATCTTCACTGAGTCCAAATTCATCGTAACAGCGTCTATCTAAAGAGCCTACTTCATCATATAATTTCTGCATAAAAATTCCTATTACAGTTATTATAGTATAATCACATTATGAATTACAAAAAAATTGCACAAGAAACTTTAAATATTGAAGCACAAACTCTTTTAAATGCATCTCAAAACATAAACGATGTTTTTGATAAAGCGGTGGATACAGTTTTAAAATGCAGTGGCAAACTAATTGTTACAGGTGTTGGAAAATCTGGTCTTATCGGTGCTAAAATGGCTGCAACTTTTGCCTCAACCGGAACTCCTAGTTTTTTCTTGCATCCCACAGAAGCACTTCATGGTGATTTAGGGATGATAAGTGAAAATGATGTAGTTATTGCAATCAGCTATAGCGGTGAGAGTGAAGAGCTTAGCTCAATTTTACCTCACATTAAACGTTTTGGGACTCCTCTTATTGGAATGACTAGAGATAGAAACTCTACTCTTGGCCAACATAGTGACTTGATTATTGATGTAGTTGTTGAAAAGGAGGCCTGTCCGCTTGACATCGCTCCTACAAGTTCAACAACCTTGACTCTGGCACTCGGTGATGCACTTGCAGTCTGTCTTATGAAAGCTAGAGATTTTAAGAAGAGTGATTTTGCTTCGTTCCACCCTGGTGGTGCTTTAGGAAAACAGCTCTTTGTAAAAGTATCAAATCTGATGCAGAGTAAAAACCTGCCAATTGTAGATGAAAACACAAAAGTAAAAGACGCGATTCTAAAAATAAGTGAAGGTCGACTAGGTACTGTTTTAGTGACTGACAAAGATAAGAAACTTGTAGCACTTGTAAGTGATGGAGATATCCGTCGTGCACTTCTTAAAGATGATTTTTCACTTGAAGATAACGTCTTAAAATACGCAACTATGAATCCTATGACTTGTGAAGACGCAGATATGCTGGCAAGTGAAGCACTTGTTATGATAGAAGAGAAAAAAATACAACTTTTAGTAATTACAGATAAAAATAAAAACATTAAGGGCGTACTGCATATTCATACGCTCATAGAAAAAGGTATATCATAAATGGCAATGATGCGTTTAAACAAATATATAGCTCACCACTCTAGCTACTCAAGAAGAGAAGCAGACAAAGCCATTCAGGATGGTTACGTGAGAGTAGATGGTGAGATAGAAGATAATCCCGCTACACAAGTCGATGAAAAAGAAGTAATCGTGTACGTGAGCGGGAAACAGGTGACTCCAAAAGATAAATACACAGTTATCGTTTACAACAAACCAAAGGGTGAACTTGTAACGAAGAATGACCCACGTGGAAGAAGAACTATCTATGACACTTTAGGGCATAAATACAAACACTTCATACCTGTTGGACGTTTAGATTATGCGACTGAAGGTGTCCTGCTTTTAACAGATGCTTCAAAAGTGGCAACTGCACTTATGAACTCTAACCTTGAGAGAATTTACAAGGTAAAAATCAAAGGTGAAATCACACCTGAGATGGAAGCGGCAATGCTTAATGGTTTAGAGCTCTCTGATGCAACTGCAGGTGGACACTCTCACTCAAAAGTTACATCTATGACCTTTGCACCTTTTATCGCTTACAAGATTCAAAAGAATGAGCACAACTACTCTGTTTTAAAAATAGCTATTGCAGAGGGTCAAAACCGTGAGATTAGAAGGTTTTTCGCTCACTTTGGAACTGAAGTAGCTGATCTTAAACGTCTCTCTTTTGCAGAGATAGAGCTCAACAATCTCCCAACAGGAAAATCAAGATTCTTAACTAGAAGCGAATACTCGGCTCTTTTTACATTCATGAAAGCTGAGGAAAAACTCGCTCGTGAAAAAGCGGGTAATAAAGGCAAAAAGTAATTTGAGTGACTTTACACAGCTCTTACGCCCTACTTCCTTTGATGACTTAGTTGGACAAGAGCACCTTAGTGCTGAAAGTGCACCTCTTCGTACCCTATGTGAAAAAGGTGTTTTAGGGCATAGCTTTATCTGGGGTCCTGCCGGTTGCGGTAAAACTTCCATAGCCCGTATCATCGCAAAAACAATGGAGCTTCCTTTTTATGAGTTTAATGCAACTTCACTCAAAATAGAACAGCTTCGTAAAATATTTGAACAGTATAAAAATGCACTCCAAAAACCACTCATCTTTATAGATGAAGTGCATCGACTTGCCAAAAATCAGCAAGAGGTTCTGCTTCCGGTTATGGAGAACAACAGCGTTTTAATCATAGGTGCATCAACTGAAAATCCATTTTTTTCACTCACATCTGCAATACGCTCACGTTCAATGCTTTTTGAGCTAAAACATATCTCAAATTCAGCTCTCTCTACGCTTTTAGAAAAAGCTGCTTTCTCAGCTAAACTTAGCTGTGATGATGAGGCAAAAGAGTATCTTGTTGCTACTAGCGGCGGTGATGCCCGTGCAATGCTCAAACTCTTAGAGTTCACATCGAATCTTGATGCAAACATTACTTTAGAAAACCTCAAATCACTCCGTCCAAATGCACTCCAAACCGGAAGCAGTGAGGCTGGTGTTCATTACGATTTAACATCTGCTCTTATCAAATCTATCAGGGGTTCAGATGCAGATGCTGCCATCTATTATCTGGCTCGTCTTATTGAGGGTGGAGAGAGTGCCGACTTCATTGCAAGAAGACTTGTGATTTTAGCCAGTGAAGATATTGGAAATGCAAACCCTCAAGCTCTGACACTCACAACATCCACCATGACAAGTGTAAGTAAAATTGGTTACCCTGAAGCTAGGATCATCTTAGCCCAAGCAGTAATTTACCTCTGTGCTTCTCCAAAATCGAACTCATCTTATTTAGCGATAAATGCAGCTATGAAATCTGTAAAAAATGGAAATATTTTAACAATTCCAAGAAATATAAGACAGAAAAGTGAAGGCTACCTATACCCTCACGACTTTGGTGGATACGTAAAACAAGAGTATATTTCAGAGTCAATAAAGTTCGTTGAATTAAAAAGCATCGGATATGAGCAAAAGATGAAAGAGTGGCTCGAGAAATTAAAATCTTTTTTATGATATTAGTCATATAGTTTCTCTCAAAACTATGATATAATTTATTCAAATGTTAAAAAAAGGTAGCTTTAATGGAAATATCAAAATCTGCAAATACGGTTACAATAACTGGCAATATCAAAAATGTCAGTGACTTTCAGTCTATCAAGTCTACCCTTGATTCAATGAAGAGTTCTAATTCAACTATCACTCTTGATATCAAAAATTCCATCTCAATTACCTCTTCCGTAATTGGTTACCTCAATAAACTTGTGCTAAAAGACTCTATTAATTTAAACATGAAAGTTGGTGATGAGAAGTTAATGGATCTTCTTGATGACTTAAACCTAACAGGTACATTTAAAGTCAGAAGGAGGTAGCTATGACAATTAAATTTAAATTAGGTCTTATCCTCGGAATAGTTATTACGTTTTCATTAGTTATTTTAGGTCTAACAATCAGCAAATCACTTGATGATAAATTCACTGTTGAAAGGGCTCAAAGTCTCAATATTTTATCTCAAAAACTAAGCCTTCTTATTCATGAGACACAAAAAGAGCGTGGAGCGAGTGCCGGCTATACTGGTTCTAAGGGAACAAAGTTTACTGAAATCTTACCAAAGCAGAGAATCCTTACCACTAAAAGAAACGCTGAACTAAATGAGTATATCGATACTCTTGATTTAAATGACTTTCCACTAGAGCTACAAAAAGAGATAGCTGCATTTAGATTAGATATGTTAAAAGTAGATGAGGTTCGTTCTAAAGTTAC
The DNA here is from genome assembly GCA_039715155.1 of Campylobacterota bacterium. GTDB lineage: Bacteria > Campylobacterota > Campylobacteria > Campylobacterales > Sulfurimonadaceae > Sulfurimonas. The sequence continues at coordinate 10,412 of JBDLHW010000036.1, forward strand.
TGCTTTAAATATGAGTGTAAAAAGCCTTGTTGGCTACTACACAAATATGAATACAAAGATTCTAAATATAGTTGCACTGACTGCAAAACTTGCAGATACGAAAGAGCTGGTAAAAGCACTTGACACCTATACAAACTTCTTAAAATCAAAAGAGAGAGCCGGTATAGAGAGAGCCGTGCTGAGTAGTACTTTTGCGGCAGATAAATTTGGCAAGGGAATGTTTTCTAAATGGATTACACTTGTTGCTGAACAGAATGCATTTCTTGATTCATCAATGTCTATGGCAAATGAAGATATAAAATCTTTTTATAAAACTACAATGAACTCTCCGGCAATAGATGAAGTAAACGCTATGCGTAATATTGCCAGAACAAAAGCTTTTGAGGGCAACTTTGGAGTAGATAGTGTGCATTGGTTCCAGACTATTACAAAAAAGATAACCCTGCTTAAAAAAGTTGATGATGAGATCTCTCATCAAAACTCTATACTATTAGATGAGATTGAATCAGCTTCTAAGACACATGCGGCTATCACTACCATAAGCTATCTCTCTTTTACAATCTTTATAGTTATAGTTATTTTACTAATAAGTAGAGGGGTAAACACAAGTGTTACTAGTTCTCTAGAGAAAATACAGTGTGTATCCGGTTCACTAGACCTTACATGTGACATCGTTGTTGAAGGTAAAGATGAGATTTCTCAAATATCACGTGCTCTGCATGTTATGATTGCAGCCTTTAAAGAGACTGTACTAAAAGCCAAAGATATATCTGCTGCAACATCACATGAGAGTGAAAGATTAAGCAGTGTAGTTACAGAACTGTCAAGTAACGGTCAAACTGCTGATGCAAGAATTCAGGATATAAATGTACTTGTTACTGAAGTTGGGGAGAGGCTAGATGCAGTTGAGACTGCATCTATTACAGTATCTGAAGATTTAGATAAAACCTTTGGTGTTTTAGACAGTTTTGTTTCTAAACTTAATTCTGTTGTTACAGATATTGAAGATGGAAGTGAACGCCAACAAGAGCTGGTTCAAAAAGTCTCTTCACTTACAGAGCAGGCTAAAAACATCAAAGATGTTCTCTCTATTATCTCAGACATTGCAGACCAGACAAACCTGCTTGCCCTAAATGCAGCCATAGAGGCCGCTCGTGCCGGTGAACATGGTCGTGGATTTGCTGTTGTTGCTGATGAGGTTAGAAAACTGGCAGAGAGAACTCAAAAATCTCTGAGTGAGATTAGTGCAAACGTTAATCTAATTACTCAAAATGTTGTTGAAATTTCTGAAGAGACAGATCATACTTCACAAAGCATGAACTCTATTGCTGAATCAGCACAAGAGTTAATCAGTGCTTCAGAAGAGACAAAAGAGAACCTCTTAATTACAACTGACAATTCAAAAGATGTAATGCAGCAAAGTATCTATATAGCTACAAAAACCAAGGATCTTATCTCTCACATGAATGATGTAATTGAGATTTCAGATAAAAATGTTGAAAATAGAGAGCATGTTAAAACTGTTGCAGAGTCTTTAACGGATGACGCCCAAGTATTAAACAATGAACTTTCTAAATTTACAATATAGATAAACTCTAAACGTGCCTGATAAAGAAAAAAAATTTAAAGAGCTTCAAGAGAGGCATGAATACTACTCATATCAAGAAGATTTAGCTTTTGCAAAAGAGTTAAATATTCTTAGAAATGATTTTTACTATCAGATGATAGACTCTACTCACGTCACTTTGATTGACTTTTTATATCAACCGCTGGATATGATGAGCGGTGATGCCTATACTGCCCGTCGTGTTGATGATCATAGAACTTTTTATCTTATAGTCGATGGAATGGGTAAAGGCCTCTCTGCCTCTTTGACTACAATGATTATGACCTCATTTATAAATCATATGATAGATAAAATGATTGAACATGACAGCTTCTCTCTAGATATACTTATCAAAGAGTCTATGGCTTACATACAACCGATTCTCTTAGAAGAAGAAGCTATGTCTATTGACTATATACTTTTTGATACAGGGTAT